>PWGS01000180.1 GCA_003554505.1 Desulfonatronospira sp.
GGGGCAGCCACGCATGTGGCATGAAAATCACCGAATTTGATTCGAAGCATGTCATACAAAAGCATTTTCACAATAAATTACAAGATAAACCGCAAACAGGGAGCAGACAATGCCAGGCTTTTCCAGGCAAGATTTTTTCAAGAGCATCAAGGACGCCCTCCAGGAACGCAAAAAGAAGTTACAAAACAACATGCCTGAAATTGAAAGGCGTCTTTTTGATTATGCCGGCAAGATGGGCGTACACCGCGAAGACATCGAAAAGACCAGGGACAGGATCAGGGATAAGATCCACAAAACCCGCAATAAAGATTAACTCCTGTTGATTGAACTGACTGACTCCTACCCTGAAAGCATGATTATTCATTCGGTTAGAGAACTAAGAGAACATTACCATCAGCTCGGCCCGGGCGACGCCTTTGTGGGTCAGTTGAGCTTTTCTCCCGGAGAGGAGTTCAAGGTGGTGGATCTGATGCACAGAGGGGTGAACTTTTACCCTTCTTTACTCTCCGGTTTTCTCAGCCGTTCCAAGATACTGCAGGCCGAGGTCCTCTCCCAGTACATGCTGCCGGATACTTTCGTGGCCTCCCGCAGCATTGACCTCTGCCGCTATCAGGCCAGGTATACCGTTCATGAATCCGTGATCAGCAAAAGAGACCGCAAACACCTGGGCATGGGTGTAGGCCGATGGTCATCACTGGAAGAACTGCAGCGCCTGGACTCTCTGGGGTCCCTGCCCTTTACCCTGGTTATCCAGCCTTTTCTTGAAGACGCCCGGGATTTCAGAGTGGTTATAATCGGTGACCATGCCGAGGCATATGAACGTACAAATCCTTACAGCTACCGCAAGAACCTGGCCCAGTGCGGTACTGCCAGTCCGGTGCAGCTGACCCCGGAGCTTGCGGACTTCTGCAGCAGAATCATGCAGCGCGGAGATTTCCCGTATGCCCTGCTGGACATACTCCAGAGTCCCGGCCAAGAGCTCTATCTTGCGGAAATAAGCCTCATGGGCGGGCTGTCAGGTTCCTCAATCGGGCACGAAGGCTTTCTCCAGCGAAAAAAGCTTTTGCAGGAACAGTTCTGCCGCCGGTTTGAAAGGCAGTAATTCTTTCTTGCGCATCAAGGGCTTTTAAGTTTAAACACCTTGAACCGGTCATTGTTTTGCCGGAACTTACCGACACTACAGTTAAACCTGGATTTCGTCTTGCATGTTTGAACTGCAAAGATTGGGCAGCCCAAATCCAATTTTACTCATGGTTAAATGTTTTTTGCTCCAAGGGCAGCTTACTTACTTGGGCTGTAAGCAATGCTTCCTTGCAGTGCCAACCACATACCCCGCGTGAGAACTTCCATGCTAGCAATACTCAACTACAGGGCCGGCAACCTCACCAGCGTTAAAAGGGCCCTGGACCATGAGGGCATCCCCTGCCGCATCACCGATGATGCTGACATTCTTGCCCGGTCCCGGGGAATAATCTTTCCGGGAGGAGGCGCAGCAGGATCAGCCATGAAAAACCTGCGGGAAAACGGCCTGGACACCCTTCTTAAAGATCTCATATCCAGGGGAAAGCCCATGCTGGGCATCTGCCTGGGCTGCCAGATCATCCTGGATGAAAGCATGGAAAACAGCGCTTCCACCCTGTCCATACTGTCAGGCAGCTGCCTCCGCTTTGATCATGAACTCCTGGATGAACACGGCGACCCCATAAACATTCCCCACATGGGCTGGAACAGCGTTAAGCTTGTCCGGGAATGCGAACTCTTCCGGGATGTCCCGCAGGAAGCTGAATTTTACTTCGTGCACAGTTATTACCCGGAACCCCGAAGCGATCTATTGATAGGCCTTACCAGCTACGGCCGTGATTTTTGCTCTGTTTTCGGACGCCCCGGGCTCTGGGCCATGCAGTTTCACCCTGAAAAAAGCGGCCGGCCAGGACTGAAGATCCTGAACAATTTTTATCGATACTGCATGAATATTTGAAAACCCAGCGCATTAAATTCTGCAAGTGCTTACTTCCCGAGGAAAATATGCTCAGCAAAAGAATCATTCCCTGCCTCGACGTTCGCGACGGAAAGCTCACCAAAGGCATAAAGTTCAGGGGAAACGTTGAAATCGGGGACCCGGTGGAAACCGCAAGACTCTACTACGAGCAGGGAGCCGACGAGATAGTCTTCTACGACATCACCGCTTCAGCCGAGGCCCGGGGTATCATGCTGCAGGTAGTGGAAAAAGTGGCTGAAACCATCTTCATCCCCTTTTCGGTGGGAGGCGGGATATCCAGCCTGGAAGACATGCGGGCCGTCCTGCTGGCCGGGGCCGAGAAGGTCTCTGTAAATTCCGCTGCCATAAAGAACCCTGAAATCATCTCCCAGGGTGCAGAGGCCTTTGGATCCCAGTGCATAGTGGTGGGCATGGATGTACTGCGGGTGGAAAAAAGCCCGGATTGCCCCTCCGGATACGAAATGGTTATCCACGGGGGGCGCAAGCGTATGAATACGGACGCCCTGTGGTGGGCCAGAGAAGTGGAAAGACTGGGTGCGGGGGAGATATGCCTCAACTCCATAGACGCGGACGGCACTAAGGACGGTTACGAACTGGACCTGACCAGGCTCATAGCCGGGAACGTGCGTATTCCTGTAATCGCCTCAGGCGGAGCGGGCAACCCGGAGCATATGACCCGGGCGGTGACCGAAGGCAGGGCTTCAGCTGCGCTCATCGCCTCAATAGTGCACTACGGGGAATACACCATTCCTGGAATAAAAGACTTTATGCATCAAGCAGGGGTAAAGGTCCGCAGGACCTGGTAAGCCCGGACGGACAGGTGAATATCAGGCCTGGTATGTGCCGCTGCGGCCTCCGCTTTTATGCACCAGACGACAGTCCTCGATTACAATATCCCGCTGCACCGCTTTGCACATGTCGTATATGGTCATGCAGGCGGTCTGGGCCGCCACCAGGGCCTCCATTTCCACCCCGGTAGAAGCTGTGGTGCGGGCTTCCGACTCCACGACTATTTTGTTTTCAGCCTGCTGCACTTCAAAACGCACGTCTACATAACTCAGGAACAGAGGGTGGCACAGAGGAATCAGCTCACTGGTTTTCTTGGCCGCCATTATTCCGGCCAGCTTGGCAGTCACCAGAACATCCCCCTTGGGCAGTGCGTGCTTCATGAGCATCTCAAGTGTTGAAGGGGCCAGCCTGACCACGCTTCTAACCACTGCCTTTCTGCCGGTCTCCTGCTTGGAGCCCACATCCACCATACCTACATGACCATATTCGTCCACGTGTGTCAGTTCATCCCCCATAATCAGTCCTACTCCCCCATTACTTTCTTGAAGAAACGCTTGACCTTATGCCCGGCCTTTTCCTTCTCCAGGTTTTCGAATTCCTGCAGCAGCTCTTCCTGTCTTTTGCTGAGTCTGGTGGGGGTCTTAACCTGGACCTGGACCAGAAGATCGCCGTGCTGGGTTCCTCCGGGATAAGGCAGCCCCATTCCGTTCAGTTGAAAAACCTTGCCGCTCTGGGTCCCCTTGGGAATCTCCATGGAAATGGGCTCATCAAGGGGAGGCACTTCCACCTTTCCGCCCAGGGCGGCCTGAATAAAAGTAATATCCACCTGGGTCACCAGATCCTGACCCTGGCGCTTGAAAATTTCATCCTCTTCCACAAAAAGAACCACATACAGGTCTCCTGCAGGCCCTCCGTGCTCCCCCGGCTCACCCTCGCCGCGAAGGCGCAGGCGGCTGCCGTTGTCCACTCCAGCAGGAACACGAACCTTGATCTGCTTGGAGGCCTGGACAATTCCCAGGCCTTTGCATTTTTTACAGGGATGGGTAATGAGCACGCCCTGTCCCTGACATACCGCACAGGGCATAGCCACCCGGAAAAAACCCTGGGTTCTGTGTATCTGGCCGCTGCCTCCGCAATGCTTGCATGTCTCGGCAGAATGTCCTGGTTCTGAACCCTGACCGGTGCAGCGGTCGCATTGCTCTCTCTTGGGCAGCTCAAGATCCACTTCTGTACCCTTGGCTGCCTCACGGAAAGAGATGGTCAGATTGTAGCGAAGGTCTGCACCTGCCCTGGCCCTGGGGCCTGAACGGCGGCCTCCGAAACCGAAAAAGTCTCCGAATATGTCGGAAAAGGAATCAAAAATGTCATCAGTACTTCTGAACCCGTGAAACCCGTTGCCCTCCATTCCGGCATGACCCATATGATCGTATCTCTGGCGTTTTTCCGGATCGCTCAGGACCTCGTAAGCCTCGGATGCCTCCTTGAACATGGTTTCAGCCTCAGGATCATCCGGGTTGCGATCAGGGTGATACTTAAAGGCCATCTTGCGGTATGCTTTTTTAATCTCTTCCTGGCCTGCTTCCCGGGAGACCCCGAGTACCTCGTAGTAATCCCTCTTATCAGGCATGCCTAATCCACCTTGATTCCGGCTTTATGAATGGATCTGGATGGAATGACCTTACCAGCTGCAATCTCTCTCAAACTGGTAACCACATCCTTGTTTTTACTTTCCACGAGAGGGGGATACCCTTCCCGGTATTGCTGAATCCTTCTAACCGACATCTGCACCAGCAGAAAACGATTGTTAACCTTTTCCAGACAATCTTCTACAGTAATCCTGGCCATTACCTACCTCACAATTTATACTAAAAAATCAAAAAACATACCTGGCTTCATCAACAAAAACGAAATTAAATAACTGCAAAATACTGCCCGGGTCAAGGACAAAATAAGACATAAAATACAATCTATACACATTGCCAGCCAGGCGACTTTATATTATTAGATCCGGATTCGAGGCTGTCAATGGCTGCAGCCTGAACAACTTTGTCTATGGGATTCAGGAAGAAACTCAATTATGCGCAGAAAATCTGCCTTGGTCGCTGCGGCAAACTCATGCAGCAGACAGGTATGCTGCGACCTGGTGCCCGGGTGGGCATCGCCGTCTCCGGCGGAGTAGACAGCTGGGTCCTGGCCAGAGTCATGATGCTGCGTCAGAAAATCGTGCCCTTTTCATTCGAGGTCATCATTCTCCATGTCAATCCCGGATTCGATGCACACAGCCACCAGCCCCTGGTGGACTGGCTGCGTGTCAACCCCCTTCCCGGACATATCCAGTCCACGGAAGTAGGGCCCAGGGCCCATGATCCCCGGAACACCAAGTCTCCATGCTTCCTGTGCTCCTGGAACAGACGGAAGATCCTTTTCGATCTCTGTAAAAAGTACCGCCTCACCCACCTCGCCCTGGGCCACAATGCGGAAGACCTGGCAGCCACTTTTTTTATGAACCTTATTCAGACTTCCAGAGTGGATGGCCTGTCCCCCCGTGAAGATTTTTTTCAGGGCCGTCTGACCTTGATCCGTCCTCTGCTGCTGGTGGAAAAAAAATATATCCAGAATGCAGCCCGCAGGTGGGAACTCCCTGTCTGGAAAAATCCCTGCCCTTCCGCCGGAGCAAGCAAAAGAACCGAAATGGAGGGGATGCTGGATCTTTTATCCGGGGGAAACAAAAAAACAAGACAGAATATTTTGAACGCTTTTAAGCGCTGGCAGCTTGACTTGGCCTGTAAGTTACAATAGGACTTCAGGCATTGTTTCAAAATCAGGTGCTGGAGACTTTTGAATCACATCTTGCATAGGTGATATATATGCTTTTTAAAAAATACCAATTGGTTATATTCAAGGACAAGCATGGCTCCTGTTCAAGTATTACATTGAGAGGCTGGTTCTTTCTGTTTATCATCCTGCTGGTTCTGGCCATTGCCGGATCCAATGTATATCTCTGGCAGCACTACCAGAAGTACAACACTGTCAGCCAGCAGCTGCCCCGCTCCCAGGACAAGGTCCAATCCCAGAAAATTCAGCTGACCACCTTGTTTCACAAGATCCATGACCTGGAAAAAAGCCTGGACCGGGTCCAGGAATTCGACGACAAGCTGCGGGTCATGCTCAATCTTGAGCCTCCCAGGGAAATCAATCCCAACCCCATAGGCGGAACCAGTGAAAAAGCCTCCCCTGTCTCGTTTCCATTTTACCGGCAGGAGGTGCTCCCCAGGCAGATGCACAGCTTCCTGGACCAGTTGAGCACAGAAGCCCGCCTGGAAGAGATAAAACAGCAGGAAATCCTGCAGGCCCTGCATCAGCAAAAGGACCTGCTTTCCAGCACTCCTTCCATCTGGCCTGCCCAGGGATGGGTATCCTCTGACTTCGGTTACCGCTCCTCACCTTTTACCGGCCAGCGCGAATTCCACAAGGGCATTGACATTTCTGCTCCAGAAGGCACTCCGGTTTATGCCCCGGCATCCGGTGAAGTCACTTTCACGGGAAGAGACGGCGGATACGGCCTGACCATGATCATTGACCACGGCAGGGGCATTACCACCCGGTATGCCCATCTGCAGAGGTACGTATCTGAGGAAAAAACTGAAGTTGCCCGGGGTGAGCTCATAGGTTACGTGGGTACCACCGGCAGAAGCACGGGGCCTCACCTGCA
Source organism: Desulfonatronospira sp. (assembly GCA_003554505.1). Taxonomy (GTDB): domain Bacteria; phylum Desulfobacterota; class Desulfovibrionia; order Desulfovibrionales; family Desulfonatronovibrionaceae; genus Desulfonatronospira. Next base: position 6,501 of record PWGS01000180.1, read on the forward strand.
CTATGAAGTACGCGTCAACAACATGCCCGTGGATCCCAGAAGGTACATTTTGAACTGACGGGGACGGTGCCCGCATCTTGAGATAAACTGTGCCTTCCAGCAGCAATTTAACCTCTGTGCCGCCACTGTCCCGGGAATCACCATGGCTTGCCCCCCTGGCCGGATATTCAGACCTTCCTTTCAGGCTCCTATGCCGAAAATGGGGCTGCAGGGCCGCCTGCACTGAAATGATCAGCGCCAAGGGCCTGTTCTACTCCACCGCCAACACCATGCGTCTTTTGCAGACCTGTGACCAGGACCTTCCCCTGGTGGTTCAGCTTTATGGATGTGATCCGGAAATCATGTCCCGGGCCGTCAGCACGCTTTACGCCGAGGGGTTCAGGTATTTCGATCTCAACTGCGGCTGTTCGGTTAAAAAAGTGGTCAAGACAGGAGCCGGTGCTGCCCTGCTTAAAGACCCCGGTCTTCTTCTGAAAATGGTTTCCGTCATGGCCGACAGGGCCGGACCGGGCCGGGTGGGGGTCAAAATGCGCCTGGGCTGGAACATTGAACAGCTGGTATACCTGGACCTGGCAGCCCCCCTGGCCGAAGCAGGAGCCGGGTGGATCACCCTGCACCCCAGGACCGCGGTGCAGCAGTTTACCGGCCAGGCAGCCTGGCAGGCCCTGAAAAATCTCAAGGAAATCACGCTGATTCCGGTGGTGGCCAGCGGAGACCTCTTCACCGCCGGGAACGCTCTGGACTGCGTCCGGCAGACCGGGGTGGATACAGTAATGTTCGCCAGGGGAGCACTCATGGATCCGGCAATAGGCATGCGCTATCAGAACCTGCTGCAGGGCCGGGCGGACCTGCCCCGGAACCAGGAGTTTACTCTGCGGCTGTGCATGGAAGCCATAGAGACCTATCGCAGGCATGCCTCCTCCCGGGCTGTACTCAAGCTCAGGACCCTGCTGCCCAGAATGATCCGGGGACTGCCCGGGGCAAAGGATTTGCGCAAAAGAATAATCTTATGTAGACAATGGGCCGAGTTGGAAGAAGTAATGACATCCGCCCGAGAACATCTGGAGAAAGAATGAGCACAAAAGTCCTGCTGGCTGAAAGCGCCGGGTTCTGCATGGGGGTGAGCCTGGCCCTGGGCAAACTGGACAAGGCCCTGGAGAACCAGAGAAATCAACGCATATACACTTATGGTCCCATCATCCATAACCCACAGGTCCTTGAATATTACCACGGCAAAGGGGTCAAGATAATCGACAACTGGGATGAGCCCGGGCCCGGGGACATGGTCCTCATCAGGGCCCACGGTGTTCCTTTGCAGGTAGAGGAAAAGCTCAGAGAAAGAAATATTGAAATACTCGATGCCACCTGCCCCAAGGTGAAAAAGGCCCAGCTTCTGATCCGCAAAAACAGCGCCGTGTCGGACTACCTGCTCATTTACGGAGAACTGGATCATCCCGAAGTAAAGGGACTTCTAAGCTATGCCCAGTGCGAGGCCTTTCTTTTTGAAAATATGCAGGAATTCAAAAAAATCACCCTTGCTCCCCAGGCCCGCTACTGCCTGGTATCCCAGACCACCCAGGACCGCCAGGAATTTCTGAGCATAGCCAGTGAATTGAAACACGGTCAGAGCAACGAAATCATCACCCTGGACACCATCTGCGACGCAACCAAGGACAGGCAGAACGAAACCATCAATATTGCCGGACAGGTGGAGTGCATGTTTGTGGTTGGCGGCAGGAACAGCGGCAATACCAGGCGCCTTTACCAGGTGGCCCGGAAATACTGCCCCAGGTGTCTGCACATTGAAACAAAAGAGGAAATAGACACGGAAATGGTTGCCGGATACAGCAAGGTAGGGCTCACAGCGGGTGCATCCACACCCAACAGGACCATAAAATCCATTTACCAGTATTTAGATCAGATAATAAAAGTGAATAAGGTTTAAATTAC
>PWGS01000145.1 GCA_003554505.1 Desulfonatronospira sp.
CCTGAACGATATTTTTCATCCTGTCCTGCTCCTGACCTTAACAAAGCTTTTTTCACAATCTATGCTGACCAGGCCTTAAACTGCCAAGTTCTTTATCCAGCAACTTTTATCCTCAACTTGCTAACAATGCAAATATTGTCTATGAAAAACTGTCAGCCGGAAGGCGGATCTTCCAACTCCAGGTATAAAGCTCTGCACAAACAGATAGGTGTTTTTTTACCGCAGACCAGAAATGTTCTGCCTTTCATCTGATTGCATATTGCCGGACGGGTTTACGTGTCTGTATCATTTGAAATCAGATGATAATGCTTTTTCGGAGACGATATAGAAAAACCCCACACAAGGAGGACGAATATGGCTCTTGATCCCACCAAGCACAAAGACTGGGAAATCGCGGAGGAAGCGGAAAGCCGCATGAAGACAGTGTATGAACTCGGCGAACAGCTGGGACTGGCTAAAGAGGAACTGCTGCCCCACGGTCACTACGTGGCCAAGCTGGATTACCGCAAAATACTGGAAAACAGGCAGAGCAAGCCTGACGGCAAGTACGTTGATGTTACCGCCATCACCCCCACCCCGCTGGGAGAAGGCAAGTCCACCTGCGCCATGGGCCTTGTCCAGGGGCTGGGCAGGCGAAAAAAGTCCGTCATGGGTGCCATAAGGCAGCCTTCCGGAGGACCCACCATGAACATCAAGGGTTCCGCGGCAGGCGGAGGCCTGGCCCAGTGCATCCCTTTGACGCCTTTTTCACTTGGTCTCACCGGGGACATCAACGCCATCATGAACTCTCACAATCTGGGCATGGTGGCTCTGACATCCCGCATGCAGCATGAAAATAATTATACTGACGAAGAACTGGCCAAGCGCGGGCTCAAACGTCTGGATATTCATCCCAAGAAAGTGGAGTTCAACTGGATAATCGACTTTTGCGCCCAGGCCCTGCGCAACATCACCATCGGCCAGGGGGCCAAGATGGACGGCCCCATGATGCAGTCCAAATTCGATATCGCGGTCAGCTCGGAAATCATGGCCATTTTGTCCGTGGCCAAGAACCTGGAGGACATGCGCAATAAAATAGGCAGGATCGTTGTGGCCTATGACCGCCAGGACCGCCCCATCACCACTGCCGACCTGGAAGTGGACGGAGCCATGACCGCCTGGATGGTGGAGGCCCTTAACCCCAACCTCATGCAGACCCTGGAGGGTCAGCCGGTGGCCGTGCATGCCGGCCCCTTCGCCAACATAGCCATTGGACAGAGTTCGGTCATCGCTGACCGCGTGGCTCTTAAACTGGCTGATTACAACGTTACCGAGAGCGGCTTCGGAGCCGACATCGGCTTTGAAAAATTCTGGAACCTCAAGTGCCGCTACTCCAATCTCAAGCCGCACTGCGCCGTGGTGGTGGCCACCATCAGGGCCCTGAAATGCCACGGTGGAGCCCCCATTCCCGTGCCCGGCCGGCCCATGCCCGAGGAATACGGCAAGGAAAACGTGGGCTGGGTGGAAGAAGGATGCAAAAACCTGCTGCACCACATCGAGACCGTCAAAAAGGCCGGCATCAACCCCGTGGTGTGCATCAACGCCTTTTACACGGACACGGATAACGAAATCAAGGCCGTGCGCCGCCTGTGCGAACAGGCCGGGGCAAGGGTGGCCGTATCCAGGCACTGGCAGTACGGCGGGGATGGAGCCCTGGAACTTGCCGATGCAGTCACCGACGCCTGTGAAGAGGAAAACGATTTCCGCTTTCTGTACGACCTGGAAACCCCTCTGGAAAAACGCATCGAGCTGATTGCCAGGGAGGTATATGGAGCAGACGGTGTAAGCTTCGGGCCGGACGCCCAGGCCAAGCTAAAACGCATGGAAAAAGATCCGGACATGAAGGATATGGGTACCTGCATGGTCAAGACCCACCTGTCCCTGTCTCATGAGCCCTCCCTCAAGGGCGTGCCCAAAAACTGGACCCTGCCGGTACGCGACATCCTGACTTACAAGGGTGCAGGCTTCGTGGTCCCTGTGGCCGGTACCATCAGCCTCATGCCCGGCACAGGTTCTGATCCGGCTTACCGGCGCATCGACGTAGATACGGAAACAGGCAAGGTAAAAGGCCTGTTCTAAATCCGCTTCAACCCGACATCCACTACCTCAAAACCTCAAACGGGAGCAGGCACCGCCTGCTCCCGTTTTTTCTGACCATCAAAACTTTACCCCCCGAAACTTCCATTCATACTTGCTCTTATTCCGTTAATGGGTTAATTTGCCGACTAGGTGAAACTCTGCCGGCAAGGCCGGATCAAACCGGAGGCTGAAAATGATGTTCAAAACAGGGTTGGCCATATGTGCAGCTGCTTTATTATATATATTATCTGCAACCCCTTCCAACGCCGAACTGCAGCAACAAAGACAGGATTTCCTTGAAGCCGAAAAGGCCCTGCAGGAAAACCGCCTGGATGAATTCCAGTCCCTGAGCGCCGGGCTGACAGGCTATCCACTCTATCCATACCTGGTTTTTGAAGAACTGCGGCAGAACATCTCCCTTGCCCGCGAGTCCGATATTCTTGCTTTTCTAAGAGATTATTCCCATACTCCCCTGGCTTCACAGCTGCGTTCCAGGTGGCTGGATCACCTTGCAGGGAACCAGGAGTGGTCAAAGCTGGCCAGGGACTTCCGGGCAGGAGCATCCCGGGAAAGGACCAGATGCTCATACGGAAGGGCTCTTCTTGAGACAGGCCGAAAGGACGCGGCCTTTGAACACGCAGAAAAAATGTGGCTGCATGGCAGATCCAGGCCTGATGAGTGCGACCCCTTGTTCAACGCCTGGCGCGATGCAGGCATGCTGACTCCGGAGCTTGTCCGGGAGCGCATTGCTCTTTCCATTGATCAGGGCCAGCTGAGACTGGCAGGATACCTTGGAAGATACCTGCCGGAAGGGGACAGGCCGTGGCTCGATCTCTGGCTGGATATAGCCCGCGATCCTTCACTTACGCCAGATCAGGACTGGTCCGGAGCAGCCGGTACCCCCCATGAGAAAATTCTTGTTTACGGCATGAAGAAACTTGTGCGCAAGGACACGCCCGAGGCGGCTGACACCTGGGACTGCATCCTGGAGAAAAATCAGCTTGAGCGCAAGAATTTTCCGGAAGTAGAGCAGGACATCGCCCTTTATCTGGCCCTGAGACGCCATGACCAGGCCCTGCAGCGTTTCCAGGATTTCCCCGACGATCTCAAGACTCCCGGGCTGCGGGAATGGCATATGCGTACTGCTCTTTATAATCAGAAATACAGTGAGGTGATGGATGCCTGGAAAAATCTTTCCAGTTCCCAGAAAGCATCTCCAAGATGGCGGTACTGGAGGGCCAGAGCCCTGGAAGAGCAGGGACTGATCCAGAAGGCTTCAGAGATCTACCTGGATCTGCTCGGCAAACAGAACTATTTCTCCTTAATGGCTGCAGACAGGCTGGGAAAATCCTATTCCCTGACCCATTCCCCCCTGAACCCTCGTCCGGAAATGGTTGATGATCTGAAAAGCGCTCCCGGTATCCAGAGAGCGCTGGAGCTTTATTATCTGGAACGCGAGATCCAGGCCCGCCGGGAATGGCTTCACGCCCTGCAGGGCAAAAACCGGGAGATGCTGGCTGCGGCTGCAGTACTCGCCCACAGTATCGGCTGGCATGACCGGGCTATTCAGGCTGCTGCCGGGGCCGGACAGTTTGAGGATCTTGCCCTCAGGTTCCCTCTGGCTTATAATGATCTCATTGCCGAGCATGCAGGCAGCAGGGCCCTGGACCCGGCCTGGGTCCTGGCCCTGGCCCGGCAGGAAAGCATGTTCATGCCGGATGTGCGTTCTCCTGCCGGGGCCATCGGCCTTATGCAGATCATGCCCGCCACGGGCAGAAATATTGCTGCCAGGCTCCAGGAATCCCTGAACAATCCCTACAGACTCACAGACCCGGGTACAAGCGTACGCTACGGAGCATTTTATCTGGATCTGCGCCTGCAGGAACTGCAGCAGAACCCGGTACTGGCAACTGCTGCATACAATGCCGGTGCTCACAGAGTCAAAAAATGGCTGCCCAAGTCTCATAGCATGCCTGCCGACATCTGGGGGGAAAATATCCCCTTTAAAGAAACCAGGGATTACGTTGAAAGAGTCAAGACCTATACAACCATTTACCAGATCCGTCTGGGCATGGAACCCACCAGAATGTACCAGAGGATGCCGGCCGTCCTGCCGGGGCACCTGGCTGCGGAACAGGTCGCCGAGGCCGAGCAGCCCTGAGCAATGGACTCCCCCTGAATTGACCAGGTCCAAAACCGTTCTTGATAAAAATGCTGATGCACATTAGATTGTCGTTCTCTGACAGAGAGGTTCGCAAGTTACGCATATTACAGCAGGAGCACAATCCATGTTCGGCAGACATTTTTCATACGCTTCTCCCTCTGACTGGCCTCACATCAAGTCCTGGCTGAATTTGAGAATGCAGCCGGACATGTCCGTGGAGGGCAAAGTCCGGGAAGTAATGGACAAGATAAGCAGAAAAGGAGATGAGGCCCTGGTGGAATATACCAGGTACTTCGACTGTGAAGATTTCAGCCTTGAGGACCTGCGGGTCCCTCACCGGGAAATCCAGGACTCTTTGTCCATGGTTCAAGGTAGTGACCTGGATATCATCCGCACAGCGGCTGATAAGATCAGGGCCTTTCACTTAAAACAGCTCCGTAATTCCTGGTTCTCCACCGACCCTGACGGCGCTTTTCTGGGGCAGATGGTAACTCCTGTACCCCGGGCCGGACTTTATGTACCCGGGGGACGCGGCGGAGATACCCCGCTTCTTTCCAGCCTGCTCATGAACGCCATACCGGCGCAGGTGGCCGGAGTGGAATCCATCAGCATCGTGTCTCCGCCGCGCAAGGACAAAACACTTAATCCCTATATCCTTGCCACCGCTCATCTTCTGGGGCTGGATGAAATCTACAGATGCGGCTCGGCCTGGGCTGTCGCGGCCCTGGCTTACGGAACGCCGAGCATCCCTGCTGTGGACATGATAGCCGGGCCGGGCAATATATTTGTAACCACCGCCAAGAAACTGCTCATGGGCCAGGTGGGCATCGACATGATCGCTGGTCCCAGCGAACTGGCCGTTCTGGCTGATTCCAGCTCCAGGCCGGATTATATTGCCGCGGACCTTCTCTCCCAGGCCGAACACGATCCCCTGGCCGGAACCTATCTGGTGACTGATGATGCAGGCCTGATTGAAAAAGTGGCCCATGAGCTGAAAAAACAGCTCCTGAGTCTGCCCCGTGCGGATAACGCCCGCAAGGCTCTAAAGGATTGGGGAGGATCTTTCGAGGTCCCGGACCTTCAGACCGGGATGGAACTCATCAACCGCATAGCACCGGAGCATTTTGAAGTCTGCCTGCAGGACCCCTGGGCCATGCTGGCAAAAGTCAAAAACGCCGGGGCAGTATTTCTGGGGCATACCAGCCCGGAACCTGTGGGGGACTACTTCGCCGGCCCCAACCATGTCCTGCCCACACTGGGAACGGCCAGATTCTCCCAGGCCCTGTCAGTAGAAAACTTCCAGAAAAACATAAGCATCCTGGCCACCGACACAAATTACCTGCAGCAGCATGCTTCCGGTATCGCCCGCCTGGCCAGGTTGGAAAACCTGGAGGCACATGCCCGCAGCGTAGAAATAAGACTTAAAGGAGAGTAAAGAACATGCAAGTGGTAACTCAGACCAGCATCACTGAATTTCCATTGATTTCAAGGGGCAAGGTCCGTGATATTTACGAACTGGATCCGGACACCCTGCTTATTGTAACCACGGATCGCATGAGCGCCTTTGACGTTGTCATGCCCCAGCCCATTCCCTACAAGGGGGCCGTGCTCAACCAGATCACCCTGTTCTGGATGGATATGTTCAAGGACCTGGTGGACAACCATCTCATAAGCTCACAAGTAGAAGACTTTCCAGGAGCTCTCAAGCCTCACAGCCAAGAACTTCGGGGACGCTCGGTCATGGTCAAAAGAGCCGCTCCTTTGCCCATTGAATGCATTGTCCGGGGCTATATCACCGGCTCCGGGGGGAAAGATTATCAGCGCACCGGCCAGGTCTGCGGCTATACCCTGCCCCAGGGCCTGGTGGAATCACAGAAGCTGGAAGAGCCCCTGTTCACCCCGTCCACCAAGGCCGAAGCAGGAGAGCATGACGAGAACATCGATATGAAACAGGCCGGGGAAAAAATCGGCCCGGAAATGCTGCAGCAGGTGCAGGAGCTTTCTTTGTCCATTTACGGACAGGCCCGGGAGTATGCCGAAAAAAAAGGTATTCTCATTGCTGACACCAAGTTTGAATTCGGCACCATAGATGGACGTCTCATGCTCATTGATGAAGTCCTCACCCCGGACTCCTCCCGTTTCTGGCCGGCGGACCAGTACAGGCCCGGACAGGGACAGTCCAGCTTTGACAAGCAGTACCTGCGGGACTGGCTGGAACGCTCCGGATGGGATAAAAATCCCCCGCCCCCGGACCTGCCGGAAGAGATCATCAAGGAAACCACCAATAAATATCTGCTGGCATACAGATTACTAACCGGAAAAGACCTGATCCAGGGAGGCACATATGCTGCTTAAAGATAAAAAGGCTGTCATCTTCGGAGTTGCCAACAACAAAAGCATCGCTTACGGCATAGCGGAACAGTTCAAGGAGAACGGAGCATCCCTGGCCTTCAACTACGTCGGGGATTCCCTGAAAAAAAGAGTTGCTCCCATAAGCGAAGAACTGGGCGGCGAATTTATCTTCGACTGCGATGTCACCGATGATGAACAGATCAGGGCAGCAGCTGAAACAGTCCGGGAAAAATGGGGCCAGGTGGACATCCTGGTGCATTCTGTGGCCTTTGCCCACCGCGATGACCTGCAGGGTAGATTCATCGACACCTCCAGAGAGGGATTCAGACTGGCCATGGATGTCTCGGCCTACTCCCTTCCGGCCATCTGCCATGCCTTCGAGCCCCTCATGAATCCCGGTTCCTCGGTTATGACCATGACCTACTACGGATCCCAGAAAACCGTAATGAACTACAATGTCATGGGTGTGGCCAAGGCCGCCCTGGAGGCATCCATGCGCTACCTGGCGGTTGACCTTGGACCAAAAGGAGTCCGGGTAAACGCCATCAGTGCCGGTCCCATCAAGACCCTGGCCTCTTCCGGAATCTCCGGGTTCAAGACCATCCTGAGCACCATCGAGGAAAAAGCACCGCTGCAGCGCAATGTCACCCAGACAGACGTGGGCAAGTCCGCTGTATACCTGGCCTCCGACCTCTCCACCGGGACCACCGGTGAGGGGCTTTTTGTGGACTCCGGGTACAACATTGTCGGTGTGTAGGTTTGACTAGGCAAGTATCATGGTTACATTAACAATTAACATACCTGCCGGGTACTAAATCCGGCGTGCACATAAAATACCTGCGAGGCCGACTATGGAATCCATTCTGGTTCTGATTTTGGTTGTGGTGGCCATGATATTTCTATTGAAGGTCGTTCTGCCCAGTTGCGGCTTTCAGGGCGGCTGAAGCCCGGGCAGTTCCAGAGGCCGTGAGCCTGAAAAAGACATAGACCCGGACAATTCTGGAAAACCGGAAGATAAAAAATAAACCTCAACCCTGGGTGAAGCAGTTACATACTGCACCCCCTTCTTATACTCTGCACCTGTTCAGCACACTGCATTATTCAGCATGGGTACGGTTCCGAACCTGAATGCATGGTCCGCAGCTTCTAGCTGTCAAGAGCAATCATGTAAGCAGGTCCGGACTGTACCCTGATTTTGCTGCGGGTAAAAATAATTTTTTATGCAGGCCGGGTAGGACTGGCCCTGGAGACTTTTAAAGAGGCATAATTTTTTCTTGCCATTTACAGGCAATAAAGCTATGTTATTTGTTTGTGGACAGCGAAGATCGCCCAGGCCTCATCAAATGCGGTTGCCGACCTTCCTGTCGTTTTATTTCTTCCCTGACAAGGAGAGGTGTCCGAGCTGGCCGAAGGAGCACGATTGGAAATCGTGTGTACCCTAGCGGGTACCGAGGGTTCGAATCCCTCCCTCTCCGCCAC
>PWGS01000047.1 GCA_003554505.1 Desulfonatronospira sp.
AAATAAAACCGGTGCAGGCTGTGTTGATGTCCACGGCGGCAATATTTCTGTGCCCCAGCTTTTCCAGGAGTATGCAGGCAGCATTGGGGATCAGGGCGTCCGGAGTGAAGGTGGCCACAATGATGTGTGTAAGCTCCCGGGGGGCAAGCGAGGCTTGTTCCAGGGCCAGGATGGATGAATGGTATGCAAGGTCGGAACAGGCCTGGTCAGTACATACATGTCTCTGCTTGATACCCGTCCTGGTGGTTATCCACTCATCCGAGGTATCCATGAGGAGTTCGAAGTCATGGTTGGTCATGACTTTTTTGGGTACGTAGTAGCCAAGTCCTGTTAAACAGCAGTTGTTCTTCATTTCAAAAGTATCTGTCGAGGCCGTTTTTGAGGCCGTCGACGCCTGCAGCAGGGCCCTGTTAGAGGATTGAGAGATTATGGATTATGGAGTATGGATTAATGCTGAAGCAAAATCCGTTGCGCTTACGCTCTACTCATCAGGCTGATGGTACAAACCAACAACCAGGAACCGGCTCGACTGCAAAAAGTGTAATAAAGATCCGATGCAACAAGTTAGCTGAACAAGATTTTTTGTACTTTGCCCCCTGCATGTAAGAAAACCGGTTCACCAGGGTCAAGCCGAGTGATTTTTAACCTGGGGGCGTTTGCCGAACATCCCGATTTCCTGGTTTTGACCCAGGCCTTCCGCCAGGTGCTCATTCGCCCGGTTGCGCACGAACTCTCCGGCCATGAGTACGGCATTGGTAATGGCCTTGGAGTTGGAGGAACCGTGGCATACGATGCCGATACCGTTGAGGCCCAGCAGAGGGGCGCCTCCGTATTCGGCATAATCAATGTGCCTGCCGAATCTTTTAAGGGCCCTGATGCCCAGAAGAAAGCCCAGCCTGGCCAGCAGGCTTTTTTTGACTTCCGCCTTGAGTATGCGGCTTAAAGACATGGCCAGCCCTTCCATGAGCTTCAGGGAGACATTGCCCACGAAGCCGTCGCAAACGACGACGTCTGCTTTTCCGGCAAAAAAGTCCCTGCCTTCAACATTGCCGATAAAGTTCATGGATGAAGATTTGAAAAGCTTTATGGTTTCCAGCACCAGCTTGTTGCCCTTGCCCTCTTCTTCGCCGATGCTCAGCACCCCGATGCGCGGGTTTTTTATGTGCAGGACGTCCCGGGCAAAGACATCGGCCATGAGTCCGAACTGGATCAGGTGATAAGGCTTGCACTCAACATTGGCCCCGACATCCACCAGTACCAGGGGCTCTTTTTTTTCCGTGGGCAGAATGGAGGCCAGAGCCGGACGTTCAATGCCCTTGATGCGGCCCAGAGTGAACATGCCGCAGGCCAGGGTGGCTCCGGAATTGCCGGCGCTGACCACGCCATGGGCCGTTTTTTCGCGCACAGACTTGAAGGCGGCCTGGATGGAAGAATTTTTCTTGCGGCGAAGGGCCTCTGAAGGCTTGTCATTCATGGCCACCACTTCAGGGGCATGCAGGACTTCCAGCTGGAGATTTCCAGTTTTCTGTTTTGCCAGGGCCTGCTGGATCTTTGCCTCATCCCCCACCAGCACCAGGCCCAGGTTGTCCTGCCTGGCGGCTTCCAGGCTTCCGGGAACGACCACGTCCGGGCCGGAGTCGCCGCCCATGGCGTCCACTGCTATCCAGGGCTTAATCGGACTCATCCGCGGTGGATTTGATGTATGTCCGGCTTCTGTAAGTTCCGCACTGCGGGCATACTCTGTGTGGCAGGGAAGCTTCCCCGCAGTCGCAGTAGATCACATTGGGGGCGGGAATCTGGTCGTGTGACCGGCGCATTCCCTTTTTGGATCTGGAAGTTTTCTTCTTGGGTAAAGCCATTATGAACCTCTCTATCGATTTATTTTCAAATTTCTGAATACCGCCAGCCTGGGATCCAGGGATTCTTCAGGGCAGACGCAAAGACCTGTATTGATATTTTCTCCGCAGGCAGGGCAGATTCCTTTGCAGTCTCCGGTGCAAAGCGGTTTATCCGGTAGAGCCAGAATGAAATGTTCCCAGGCCAGTTGTTCCGGACTGAACCACCATTGACCGTTTTCAAATTTAAGGGGGCTGAGGCCGGGAGGATCTTCCGGATCTGCTTCAAAGCTTTCGTACGCGTCAATGTTGTAGTCTATGTCCACGTTGCCCGGCTCCAAACAACGCGAGCAGGTCATGACCACCTGTCCCTTGATCCCCCCCCTGAAGTAGACTCCTTCGGGCTGGGGCAGAACTTCCAGGGGGGACACCAGACTTTTTTCCATGCGACAGTCAAGTTCGTATTTTTCCCATAAGAGGGCCCATCCGGGATCGTCCTGAAAGGAAAATTTTAACCCCTGGTCCGGGATTTCTGCTAAGGGCAGCCAGTCTGAAAGCAGCATGTCTTAATCCAAAAAGTTTTATTATCCTGTTATGGTGGAGTATGTCAAGATTTTACTCTTGCCATTTTTAAACCAAGAAGCTATAGTATTATCTTTGCCCTGCAGCCGTTTTGGGATGACCTAAGTGCAAAGAGTCCTCAAGCTGGATCAGTTTAATAAGCGGCATTCAGCAACTCTTTGATTTTACTGTTATCTGTTATCCTGCCACGCGTCCTGCCACGCGTCCTGCCACGCGCTTCGCGTGGTTCGCGTGGTTCGCGCGCTTCGCGTGCCAAAATGACTTTTTGCAGGCGCATCTTGGGCGGCATCCGCGTTTATGCCGACATAAATGAGTAAGTCATGGATCAGGATGTGTAAACAGCAGGCCTGAAATATTTTTTAATGCCAAGGAGTAAGATTATGACCAAGCAATGTGAAGTCTGCGGCAAGAAGCCCGCCACCGGCAATAACGTCAGCCACGCCAACAATCATACCAGGAGAAGGTTTATGCCCAACCTGCGCCGGGTCAGGGCTCAACTGCCCCAGGGCCGGGTAAGAAAGATCCGGGTCTGCCCCAGGTGCCTGCGATCCGGTGCAGTAGTCAAGCCCGCAGCCGGTTCCGCCTGAAGGGGGATTTTATGCAGAGCAGGATTGCATCCATCCTGAAGCTCAAATACCAGCCGGCAGCCCTGGTCTGGTCCGATGAAAAGCCTGCCGGGGCAATAGAGTTCAAGCCGGATCGCTGGGGCTGCGTCATGTTTTCCCTGGCCAGCGTGGTTAAGGGCAGAACCGCAGTATTCAGCCGCCGGAGCTATGGATGCTGGGGTGGAGGCGTGGGTCTGGGATTCGGCAACAAGTACCAGGATTTTCCAGGCGGCCAGGAATGTTTTTACAATTTCCTGTCCAGCGGGAATAAGAGTTCAGAACAGGGCAGGGCTGTGGGCGAGAAAATCAGGGAAGCAGGCCTGGGAGAGTTTTGCGATGATTTTCTGGAAGGGGAACGCTACCTCAAAAGCCCTGACCATGTTCGTTCCTTTGTAGATGCTTTACCCATTACAGAAGTGCCGGCGGAGTACGTGGTGCTCAAGCCCCTGCAGCAGGCTGATGAAGAAAACGAAAATGTGCAGGTGGTTACTTTTCTGGTGGATGCAGACCAGTTGTGCGCTCTGGTGGTCCTGGCCAACCATGGCCGCCACAGTTTCAACAACGTGAGCATTCCATTTGTGGCCGGATGCCAGGCCATTGCCCTTCTGCCCTATGCCGAGGGTCTCAAGGAAGAGCCCGGGGCAGTTGTGGGGCTCATGGACCCCTCGGCCCGAAAGCATTTGCGCAGGATGCTGGACAGAAACCTCATGTCCTTTTCCATGCCCCTGACTCTTTTCAAGGAGATGGAAAACAACGTGGACAACAGCTTTTTGTTCAGGAATACGTGGCAGGCCATTGCGGGTGGTACAGAAGAAAAGTAAACGAGTCCCGGCCGGCTTGAACCTGGGTGCCCTTGGCATATAGCGGTCATACCGGCCTTTATTTCAAGTATTCAGGAAGCTGCCACGCCCTTGCGGCGGTATCCCATGATGCAGCCCCTGCAAATCAGTTGCCCAGGAGCTCAACGCTGGGATTACTTACTGCCGGCCATTACATGGTATTGTCCGCTGTAATCTGACCGTAACGGGTAAGTCCCACACCAATTCCATATACCTGGAAAAGACCTTCTGCCTTGTGCTTCACCACCCCTTAAATCCAGAATTCACGCGTTTTCTGCTGCATGAGGACCGTCCGGATTCCTCTATATCGCCAGAGTCCATCCCTGTCCCAATCCGGCTTTAGGTCCTTGATAACCTTTGAACATGTCCTGATCTTCATGTCTTCAGGGTAAAGGTCAACCCACTTTAAGCTGCCTGAAGTTTTGCTGTTCAGGCACATTATCTTAAGATCTTTGACCTGAACCTCCAGGTCGGGTAGGCAACTAAGCCTGTACCCTGTGTTTGCAAATCAAAATCAGGCAGTGCATTGGGTCCTGGAGCAGGCCGGGCAATAAGATGCAGGGACAAGAAAGGTTTTTTATCTGTTCAGACATGTGTTTGCAAACATCAGGATGAGCAGGTTCAGGGCTTATCGTTTTTATTTGGCAAATATGGAGGAGAGTCATGCAGGTTGAGATTCAAAAAGAAATCGCGCTCACCCCGGAAGACAGTGTGCTCATGGATATGCACAGCCTTTACAATATTATCAACATAATCTCCGGGGAATTGCAGATTCTGGAAATGATGTCCGGAGACGAGAGAGCCCTCAAGGACTGCGTGGACCTCTGCTTCAGGATAAAGGACGGTATGGGCAGTAAGGAAAGCATACTTGAAAATGCAAGAAGCATGGACCAGCATGCCGGGTTTATCCGGAAGCGACTGCAGGATTTTCTGGACAGCCATCCCGGCCTGAAAGATGATCCCCAGGCAGGAGAATCCAGGGCCAATATAGATTCAGTGCTGGGCATACTCAGGGTGCGGGCCCGGGAGGTCGTCAACCGCCTGGATGATCCGGAAAAATGGGAAGATCATGATTTAAACCAGCTCAAGCAGAACTTTCTGGACGTGTTCAGCGCCATGGAAAAAAACAGCAAGGGACGTTATCGTTTTGTGTTCAATCTGGCCAGGCAGGGCCCGGGTGACTATTTTATACACCTCAACTTCGAAAGTATTCAGGGAAACAGGATCAATATGCCCCCGGTTTTTCAGGACGTAATGCGGGACCTGATGGCCAATGCCCGCAAGTATACCGATCCCGGAGGAAAGGGGCTGGCAGGGCTGTATGGTGACGGTAGGAACATCCATTTCCTGGTGGAGGATACTGGTTGCGGTATCCCTGAAAACGAACTGGAAAAGGTGGTGGATTATAAATTCCGGGGCAGCAATGTGCAGGAAAAAAGGACCATGGGGGGCGGGTTCGGCCTGACCAAGGTCTACAGTGTTGTCAGGCAGTTCGGCGGCAGGATGTGGATAGATTCGGAGGAAGGCAGCGGAACCAGGATAACATTGCGCCTGCCCAGACCTCAGGGTTAAAAAATGTGCCTGCAAAATTAATTTTACAGGCACAAAGCCGTCCGGGTTGTCTGTGGCCTGACGAATTTATATCCGGCCCTGGCCGCAGGGACAGGTCATGGTTCTCTGGCCCAGCTCCTGGTCGATGACAAAAAGGCCGCCGGGAGCGTCGGCAGTGAGTTTCAGTTTCTGCAGAACCGCATCGGCACTTGCCTCTTCCTCCACCTGTTCAGTCACAAACCACTGCAAAAATATACTGGTGGCATGGTCCTTCTCCTGAATGGCCAGGTCCACCAGGTTGTTTATCAGGCCGGTTACCTTTTTTTCGTGAGACAACACGTTTTCAAATACCGCCAGGGCAGAATCCCAGTTCCGGGGCGGTTCTTCAATGGCCGTAAGCTCAGCCCGGCCTCCGCGTTCATGAATAAAGTCGTAAATCTTCATGGCATGCATCAATCCCTCCTGGGCCTGCATGCGCATCCACCTGGCGCATCCGGCCAGGTTTTTGTCCTCAAACCAGCCAGACATGGACAGATACATATATGAGGAATACATCTCCGCGTTTACCTGCTGGTTCAGGGCTTTCTGCATTTCTGTGCCAAGCATTGTTTACTCCTTGTGGTTAATGTTTTGTCAATGATGCTTACCATCAAATTTTCTGGCCGCCAGAAGCACCAGATTGCCGGAATAAAAATTTTTCTTCTCCACCGTCTGTAAGTCTGGCCGGGGCAGCAAAAGCCCCTGCAGCTCACCTCTTTTCATGAATTCCAGATAGTTTTTGTAGTGTGTTTTTCCTGCCAGCCGCTCCGGTATATGGGTTAAAAGGTGTATGGCTTTCCCCGCCATGCCTGAGGCCACACCGTGATCCAGCAGGAGCAAAATCCCTGCGGGCCGGATTATGCGCAGTGATTCTTCAATTATTGCCTGCTGCTTGGGCCGCGAGTTTTCATGCAGTGCCAGACAGAGAAGAGCGCAGTCAAAGCTGTTGCTTGAGAAAGGCGTCCTGGTTATGTCTGCCTGGAACAGGGGGGTGCCGGGAGAAAAGCCTGCAGCTTTTTTAAGCATTGCAGCGGAAAAATCAACCCCGCAGGCCTGCAAGCCATAACGGTTTAAGAGTTGGAGCTGTCGACCGGTACCGCAACCGAGATCCACCACTGTCTTGACCTGCATTTTCTGCAGCTGGATGCATATTTTTTTTCTTATATGGTGCAGAAAAGGGGTGACCGCCACATCGTAAAGGGGGGCTATGCCCGAGTAGGGATCATTTCTGCTCATCAAGGGGCTGCCTGGTTGAGAGTTTGCAGAAGGCTTTTTTCACCAGTTCCACTTCCTGGCTGGTCATGTCCGCTCTAAGGGCCAGCCTCAGCCTTGCCGAATCCGCAGGAACAGTGGGGGGGCGGATGGCTCCGGTGTAAATGCCGGCCTGAACCAGCTCTGCATGGGCCTGCAGCACTGCCCGGCTGCTCTTCATTATCACCGGAATAATCTGGGTGGTGCTTGAGCCGGTATCAAATCCCAGTTCCTGCAGATGAGACCTGAGTGCACAGGAAATTTCCAGGAGTCTTGGCCCCTGCTCCGGGCGGGCCTGTATTTGTTGCAGTGCTTCCAGACCTGCTCCCACCACCGCAGGGGGCAACGAGGTGGAGTAGATGAAGCTGCGCGCCCTGTTCACCAGAAGGTCCACCAGCTTTCTCGATCCGGCGGCGTAGCCGCCGTACGATCCCAGGGCCTTGCTGAAGGTGCCCATGTGCAGGTCTATATCCTGCTGCAAACCCAATTCGTGGACCAGCCCCCTGCCTTTGCCGAATATCCCGGTTGCATGGGCCTCGTCCACGATGGTCAGCACCCTGTACTTTTTGCACAGGTTTAATATTTCCGGTAAAGGGGCCTTGTCCCCGTCCATGCTGAAAACAGTGTCCGTGATAAGAATCTTGGGAGCCTGGACCGGCTTTTTGGCCAGAAGATATTCAAGATGTTCCGGATCGGCGTGCCTGTAGCGCACGTGAGTCGCCCTGGAGAGGGTGATGCCGTCAATTATGCTGGCATGATTGAGTCTGTCCGAAAACACCAGGCATTTCCTGTGGGCCAGCGTGCTTAGTATTCCCAGATTGGCAGCGTATCCGGAACCGAAGACCAGAGCGGCAGCAGTGTTCTTGAAGCGGCAGAGTGCTTCTTCCAGGGCTGAATAAAGAGAGTAGTTTCCGGATATAAGCCGGGATGCCCCGCTGGAAGTACCGAATTTTTCCACGGCCCGGATGGATGCTTCTTTTATTTTTTCTGAACCGGCCAGTCCCAGGTAGTTGTTGGAAGCCAGGTTCAAAAGCCTTTGCCCCTGAAATTCCAGGTACAGGTCGGGGCCGTGGTCTATGCCGGGTATGCTGCGTATGTCTGATTCCAGGATGTCTGTTCCGGGGAGAGGGAATCTTTCCATGGTCATTATTGGTACATCCCGCTGCTCAAGTATTTGTAAAAAGTAACTATTCACCATCTGATAAAATTGGTCAATCTATGCGCACCGCTGATATCCAGGGTCCGGGGGCTTTGCAAACTGGGCGTAAACTGTCTGAACGACGTAGGAAGCGTTAATCAAAACC
>PWGS01000154.1 GCA_003554505.1 Desulfonatronospira sp.
CCGATTTCCTCGACGGAGCCATCGTCCAGCGCGTAGGTTTTGAGGACGTTGTCGGCGTTATCGATCCAGTAAATCTCTTCGTTGTTACCGAAGACAAAGTTACCGGCAAACGAGTCAACACCGCCATCTACCACGGTCAGTTCTTCCGGAACGCCAAGGTCGAAGGCTACGATTTCTTCTTCGAGCACTTCGTTGGCGTACCCGATCACATCGACGGCATCCATGAGGTCGGCAAACTGCCGGACATCGCCCTGCATGTTGCGCTCAGAGCTGTTCGGTGCCGTTTCCATGGACGGTTCGAGGTCCGGATCGGAGACCGGCTTCACCTGTGCGAGCTCACGGTAGCGCATCAGTTCCTCATCCGCAAGCTGCGGGAAGAAGTTGATGGTTTGGCCTTCCAACTGCTCAATGAAGAGCGAGACGGGCAGCGGTTCGTCAAACTCGTTGGTGATCGAGAACTCCTGCGTCGCGGTGGAATCACCGGTCGTCAGGTCGATCGTCTGCGTGAGCTCGTCTGGATCCAGCGCCACAAACGGAGCCCCGTCGCCTTGAAGCGCGACCTCAATGTTGCCTTCGCTGCTGGCAATCGTGAGAACGCCTTCGAAGGATTCGGACGCATCCGGTGCGAACGTCACAGGGACGTCCATCGCGTCACCCGGATTCAGGTCGAACGCTCCCGAGTTTACGGAGAAGACGTCGCCATCGACAAACAGATCACCGATCTGCAGAATGGCGTTGCCTTCGTTCGCGATGGTCAACGTTTCCGTGACTGTGGTGCCAGCAAAGGCGCTGCCAAAGTCAAGCGTCTCGTCAGAGAGCACCAGCTCAGCATCGCCTTCTACCGTAAAGGTAACCGGCACTTCCTGTGCAGGGACCTCAGGGTTCGGACTGGCGACGGTTACCTCAGCGAGGTAGTTGAGGCCGCCAATCAAGTCGTCCTCTTCAGCGAAGGTTGTCTCGAAGAAGAGGTCGAGGTCGTCCGATTCGCCGGGGCTTAGTTCGCCCTCAAGCGGATCGACCGTCAGCCACTGGCCGGCACCGTCAAGCGGTGTAGCAAGCCAGCCCATCTGGTCTTCCAGCGGCCCGATCAGCTCGGAGTTACCGGTCTCCCGGTCTACGATGCGGAATTCGGCCTGGAAGGACGTATTGTTAAACGCCGCCATCACGATCTCGTCGTTCTGGCTATCCCAGGAGAGGCCTTGGCCGAAGTTGGCGTCGAAGCCAATATCACCGATTTCCTCGGCGTCGCCCGTTTCCTTATCGATGGCGTAGAACTGGTTGGTTTGCACGCTGTAGCCGTACATCTGGCCGTCGCCGTCAATGGCAATGCCAATCATGAGCGGTACACCGAAGCTTCCAACCTGCTCGGTTTCGAGGTTATCTACATCAAGCGTGAAGAGGTCATCTCCTGTGTTGATGTAGTAGGTCCCGTCGGTCGGGTCGGTTGCCCAGCCCGTCCAGTCGGAGCCTACGGTGCCGAGTTCTTCTACGGAGCCATCGCTTAGCGTGATGGCGCGCAGGTTGCCTTCGTTATCCAGTTCGTAGACGAACGAGTCGTCACCGAGCGGGAAGTCACCTGCGTTCGAGAAGCCCGTACCGGGGTAGTCACCAACGACGTTAAAGTCGTCCGGGGCATCGCCGCTGAAGAAGCCGAAGTCATTGACGCCAACACCGGTGGAGAGGACTCCCCAGTAGTTGGTTTCTTCAATGTCCGGCCGGGTAAGCGTCCGCTGGTAGTAGTCCTCTGCAGGCACCAGGTCGTCCGGCGCTGCACCAGTAGAAAGCTCATCTTCAGGTGTAGCATCATAGGACGCCGTTGCAGGCGTCGGAGGCGGCGCAATCGGGTCGGAGATTTCCGAGCCGGAGAAGCCAATGCTGACTTCGTAGGTGACGTCAGCGCCTCCTTCATTGCTTACGGTCAGCAGATCCTGCGCGGAGCCACCTACCGTTGCGGACTGCTCCACAGCTTCCGGATCGACCGCAAGTACCGGTGCATCTTCCGTCGTTGCCGAAACAACGTTGGAGATGTCGGAAGTATTGCCGAAGTCATCGTCGGAGGTGATCGCAAAGAAGTACTCCGTCAGCGGCGCAAGGCCGGAAACGGTCGCTTCTTGCGCAAAGCCCGGCGGGAGCGCGGAGGGTGGGTCGTCGATGGGCGTCGCGTTCGCGAAGTCATCGGCGTCCTCAATCGGATCGGTCGAGAAGCGCACGTCATAAGACGAGGCTGTGCCTTCCGGTGAGGTCCAGGCGAGGTCCACGCTGGTAGCCATGACGTTGGTAACATCCAGGTCGTCAATAGCTACAGGTGGTTCGCCGTCA
Organism: Desulfonatronospira sp.; assembly: GCA_003554505.1. Taxonomy (GTDB): domain Bacteria; phylum Desulfobacterota; class Desulfovibrionia; order Desulfovibrionales; family Desulfonatronovibrionaceae; genus Desulfonatronospira. The sequence goes on from PWGS01000154.1 coordinate 2,320, forward strand.
TCTTCCGGTACCCCTTCAAGGGTCTGCTGGGCGTTGACACGCGGACCAATCGGTTGATCGGTATCAATCGGGTCAGCCGTATCGATCAGCGTCGAACGCACGAGATCGTTGGACAGGCCCGGATCGTTGGAGGCGAGCAGCGCAGCCGTTCCGGCCACGTGCGGCGCGGCCATGGACGTACCGGCCCAGGTGTCGCCACCGTAGGCCCCTACATCTTCATGCAGCGTGCTGATCACAGGGTGGATAAACGCTTCACCGCCCGGAGCGGCGATTTCAACCCAGTCACCAAACGTGGAGTAGCTGGCACGGCCATCGTTGTGGTCCGTGGCACCTACAGCCATGGCGGTTTCATAGAAGCCGGGATAGCGATCGCTACCATCGTTGGAGTTACCAGCAGAAAAGACCACGAGGCCACCGTTCATCGGGGCGTCAGGGCCTCCTGCTTCGTCGTTAAAGTAATCAATGGCATCCAGCACAGCTTGCTCGAAAAAGCCAGGCGAGGTGTAGCCCCAACTGTTGTTCGAGATAACCGCACCATTGTCCGCGCCATAAATCAGCGCTTCGGCAAAGCCGTCGTTGAAGTTGCTGAACGTCTGCGCCGTCATGATGCGGACGCCGCTGTCAACAGAGCCATCACCGCCGGCAACGCCGGAGACGCCTTCATCATTGTTCGTCACCGCAGCAATCGTCCCAGAGACGTGAATGCCGTGGGAGTCGCCTTGGTTGAAGGAGTTGTTGGGCGCGACGTCGGCGTTATCGTTGGCGAAGTTGTAGCCATAGATGTCATCGACGTAGCCGTTATCGCAGGTGTCCATGCCATCTTCCTCTTCGCAGGGATTGATCCACAGATTCTGCTCAAGGTCGGGATGGTCGATCTGCATACCCGCGTCAATGACCTGTACCACCACGTCCGGGCTACCGGTTTCGATTTGCCAGGCGGGGGTGAGGCTGATGTCAGCGCCTACCGTACCGCCGGTCTGGCCGGTATTCAGGTAGTGCCACTGATCGTCGAACTGTGGGTCGTTCGGGTCGCCATCGGGGAAGTCGTTGAGTTGTGCTTCGACTTCCTCAACAAAGGACTCGGTGCCCTCATTCATGAAGGACATCGTGTGCTCTTTGTCAAGCACATGCTCGGCGAGTTCCGTATTGGCATCCGCGTGAAAGGCCAGGACGGCGTCGCGCGTCAGCGCTACCTCGTCTTGGTCGAAGTACACGCGGTACCAGCGGTCAAGGCCCCATTCGGCATGCCGGTCGGCATAGCGAGGGTCCGTGCGAAACATCTGTTCGACACGGGTGGCCTGGAATTCAGCACCAAGCTGGTCCAGTGAAGCGATACCCAGTTGGGCAACGCCATCTTGCACGCCCAGTTGTACGGAGGGCGCGGCGGTTTCCGCTACTTTGATGTGTAACACGCCTTCCACGACGGCATCGTCGGGGGCGCGATGGTTTAGCTCCTGCGCCAGCGCCGTGGCGGGCAACAGAAGTAAGATGAGAAAGGTCGTGAGGATACCCGAAAGCCGTTTAGGCACTTCATCGGGTAGGAACTGCGTACCAGGATGCTCCATGAGTTGCAATCTGGTTCAGGTGGATAGAACAGTACGGGAGTGAACATGCGCGCTGTCTATCACACGTAGGGCCACACCCAGCGCTAAGGCTCAGGCGCGGCCGTCGACAACAAAGGTCAGTAGCAACGTGCAAACAGATAGACGGGTACAGATGGAAGGTACAGCGACACATGATGTAGACATCACGGAGGCAGAACCACCGTGCGGTCGCGTATGAAGTAAGATGCTGTCGCCGGCTACGCCGACCCAACGCCGCATACGCAACGGTTTGGTGAGGAAGACTTGTGGTGGAGTCAGGCCGCGGTAGGTGGTTGCGGCAGGTAACCTTCCTCAGATATGTTATGCAGCCGAGAGCGCGCTCTGGTTTTTACCACCAGTCACGCATCCTGAACAACTGCAACCCAAGGATGCCTAATGATGCGCCGATATGCAACTTCGTGTGTATGCCAACACCCGCGTTAACTAAAAGCTCATGCGGTATTAATTGTGAAGGCCGGAACATGGGTGTGTTCATTTGGGATTGGAGCATGTCTTGTAATCCAAAAGCTACCTATTAACCGTTCGCTAATGTGCTCGGCTGAGGTTTGAACGATTGTGGGGAGTCTTGAAGGGGCCATGGGTGCCACCTTTGCGCTTTTGCGCTGGTGTCCGGCTCGGCAGCAGTAGCCGCTGCTCGTCGTGTGTATTCTGGTGGGAGGCTGGACAGCAAGCGTGATAGACCTACAATAATAGGCCCACAATAAAAAGCGGGACCCGGCCGAAGCCGAGTCCCGCAGGGTTTGTAGCAGCAGGGCGCCGGTGGGCGCCGCTACTGCGGGGTGTAGGAAAGGTTAGCGGACGCGGGTGGCGCGTTGCGTATCGCTAAAGTCACCGGCTTCGATGCGGTAGATGTACACACCGCTGGCTACCGGAGCGCCCGTCGTGCTACGGCCGTCCCAGCGGACGTCGTAGCGACCGGCAGCTTGCTCTTGATCGACAAGCACTGCTACCTCCTGGCCGAGCACGTTGAACACTACGATCCGGACGTGCGCCGTTTCCGGCAGCTCGTACTCAATCGTGGTGTCGCCGCGGAACGGATTCGGATAGCTGCCATGGAGGGCAAACTCATCCGGGAGCGTTCCGATCTCGGCGCTCAGGCTCTCGGCAGGGTTCTGGTTGACCACCACCTCGGAGTCGAAGGTGAGCTGCGCATCCTCATCGAGCCATTCGATGGCGAGGGTGGCCACCTGACCGCTTTCCAGCGGTGTGGCGCCAGCCATCGCGATGCGCAGGACATCGTCCTTCACGTGGTGGGCGATCATCCAGTCGCTCGGAAGCGCGCCCTGTACGTCTTGGATGTCCATCAACGTGCCGTCGATGGGTGCCGTGATCGCGACCGAGGTCACCGCGCCGCTCACGTCATCTACCACGAGGGGCAGTTGCGTGAACAGGCCGTTCGTCTCGGCATCGCTCCAGGCCAGGGAGGCGCGCGCGTCTTCAGCGGTGGTTGCCGCCATCAGTGCGCTTTCGTCTCCTTCAACCGGGAAGCTGTCGATCAGGCCCACGACGAACTGCTGAATGAGCGCAGCGTCGAAGGCGCTTACGGAGCCGCTGCCGGATACATCGCCTGCGGTGGCTTGCGCCTCATTCAGGCCGATGAGACCGACGGTGCTCTGCAGCGCCAGGGCCGCGTCGAAGCTCGTCACGTCGAGGTTGAGCGCGATGTCACCGAAGAGCGGCACGACGGATACCGTGCCGAGGTCAGCGGCAGCGCCCGGTCCACTACCGGTGCCCAGGCCCTCGTTGAAGAGGAACTCGGTGGCGACCGGGGTGGTCTCGCCCAGCGCTTCTTGCGCCTGGACGACGAGCTCGATCAGCGTGCCTTCCCCTTCAAGCTGGAAGAGGGAGGGCGCATCCGGATCGGGTAATCCGTCTGTACCCACGCTAAAGGCCGCGACCGATACGACGCCGTCGGCTTCGTTGTTGACGGCGATCTCAGCGCCTTCGCTCAGCGTGCCTTCGGTATTGACACCGATGGCCGAGAGCAGCTCGGGGTCGTACTCCAGCGTGAACTGGTAGCTTACGACGTCCAAGCCGTCGAGGCTCGACACCGAGACCGGTACGTTCGCCACCTGGTTCGGATTAAGCTCCGCCTCAGGGGTCGATACGGTTACGTTCTCGATGACCGTCAGCGTGAACGGTACGAAGGCCGTCGGGGCCAGCGGATCGTTCGTGTTGACGAGTACACCCAGCTCGAACGTGCCTTCTTCGAGGTCTGAAGCGTCAGCCGTCAACGTGTGGACCAGGCTCTCACCTGCGTCCAGCGCGCCTTCTTGCGGATCGATGGTGAGCCAGTTCAGCTCGCCTGCTACCGTAACGTCCGTGAAGGCCCACTCGTTGATGTTGAAGGAGTTGCCTTCAAACGTCCACGCGAGGTGGAACTCATCAGAGCCAACGTCCTCGTTGTCGATCGTGAACATGACGTCCGTGATCGGGAGGTCGTCGCCGAAGAACTCGGCTACGGTCGTCCACGTCTCGCCACCGTCGCCGGTGCTTTCGAGGCGGAGGTCGTAGTTGTCCGGCGTGCCGAAGTTGTTGATCGTGTGCGTAAACTGCACCATGATCTCACTGTAGGCGCCGGTATCGAGCTGCGGCGTCACGAGACGCTGCGTGCCTGTCGTCGACGGACTCCAGCAGAAGACAGCGGCTGACTCCAGATCCACAGGGCGCCCGAAGCACTCGGTGGTCCAGTTGTTGCCATCGTTGGCGCCAGCGCTGAACCAGTCGCCTGGCGGTACGCCCGTAGCGAAGTCTTCCTCAAGGAGGACTTCGAGGGCGCCGCTGGCCATGTCGGCTGGTGGCGTGCTAATCGCCGCGTTGTATTCGAGCGTGTTGCCACCAGCGTTGGTGACTTCCAGCTCGTACGTCCGCGTCTGGCCGATGAGGATTTGATCCTCAAAGCCAGCGGGGTCAACCGCGAGCACTGGGGCTTCAATGCCTTCACCCGTGAGCTGTACACTCGCCGAGACTTCGCCGTCAAACGACAGCTCGGTATCGAACGATTGCACGGCTTCGGGAGCGAAGGTCACGCTGTACACTTGCGCATCGCCGGGGGCGAGCGAAAGCGCAGACGGACCGTCGAAGGAGAAGCCTTCGCCGATGGACACATCAAGGTCCACAGGGGCGGTACCATCGTTGCGGATGGTGACCATCTGTGGGCTGGAGGTGGCATTGACGAACAGTTCGCCGAAGTCGAGCGCCTCCTGCGAGAGGAAGAGCTCGGGCTCACCAATCACCGTCAGGAAGACGGGGAGGGCTTCGCTCGGCTGGCCGGCCAGTTCGTCGCCTACGATGCTGATCTGGGCTTCGTAGTCGCCCTGAATCAGGTCGGTAGCGTCGAAGTGGGCCGTCACGTCTATCGACTTACCGGGCTGGATCGTCGCTTGCGTGATGTTGGTGGCCAGCCACGAAATGCCCGTGCCGGGCGTGGCAAACCAGCCTAACTCATTCGCTTCGCCGCTTTCGCCGATGGGGCCGATGAGCGTGGTGGCGCCGGTCTCCCGGTCCACCAGGCGCAGCGAGCCTGGCATGGGCGCGAGGCTGCCTTCGTACGCGGCCATGAGCAGTTGCCCGGTGGACGTGTCGAAGGTCATGCTCTGTGCGAAGTTAGCGTCGATGCCGGTGGGTCCCAGCACCTCAGACTCAGCCGTCTCCAGGTCGACGAGAAGGATCACGTCGTCGGTGATGGAGTGGCCGTAGCCTTGGCCTTGATCGTCGATGGCAAACGCAATGTTAATGCCACTGTGGAAATCACCGATGAAGGTGAGGTCCGCATTGTCCGGATCGAGCGAGTACAGACGGGATTGGCCGCTGGCACTGTCGTATGTAGTCACATACGTGATGCCAGTGGTGTAGTCCGTCTCCATGTCCGTCCAGCCCTCGGTGGAGCTTTCGGGCACGAGTTCGCCAATGACCTCTACCGACCCGTCTTCGAGGACGTAGGTCTTGAGGTTGTCGTCGCTGTTGTCGATCCAGTAAATCACCTCGTTGTTGCCAAAGATGAAGTTACCGGCGAACGAGTCGACGCCA
>PWGS01000086.1 GCA_003554505.1 Desulfonatronospira sp.
TGGTAATTCTGTCCCTGCTCATACTGGGCGGCGGCATAATCCACGATTTTGCCTTTGCCCTGCTTGTAGGCGTCCTGGTGGGAACATTCTCTTCCGTATTCGTGGCCAGTTCCATTCTCCTGAAGCTGAGACCGGAACTCCCGGGAGAGGACGAAAAGGAAGAAGTAATAGATGTCAAGGCCAGGATGGATATGCGGGCTCAGAAAAAAGGCAGATAATTCAAGAATTATGGATTCAGGTATTCAGTAATTCAGGGATGGTGGATTAAAGGGGTAGATATGACCCAGGTTTACACGCTCGAATTAAAAAGGCTCCGGGAATTTTTTAGTTCCCGGAGCCTTTTTAACGTATTTGATGCTCTGTTCTGCCTCTGCAGTGCTGAGCAGTCAATTCATTAATCCCTGAATCCTACCTCAATCTCAAATCCCTGATTCTATATTTAAAACATATCCTTTTCTGTCTCGTCGATTATTTCCTCTATGCTGGACTGCAGCTCCGCCGGCAGACCCATGATGTCCACGTTCATGAAACCGCGCACAATGGTTGAAGTCGCCTGCTCCTCGTCCAGCCCACGGGCCATGAGGTACTCGATTTCTTCCTGAGCTATCTTGCCCACGGCTGCCTCGTGGGAAAGCTCCACACCTGGAACCGTGGCCTTTAATTCTGGAATGGCGTGAATAATACCCTCAGACAAAACAAGGCCCTTGCATTCCAGGTGACCCTTGGCAGGGGCGGTATTTCCCTCTATGATCCCCGGAGCGATTATGGTCCCTCCGGTGGGGATGGTCCTGGATATGATCTCCCCCCTGGTATCCGGTGCGTTGAGCACTATCTTGTTGCCGGAATCAATATATGATCCTTTTGGGGCCACAAGAATGGAGTTGAAGCTGGCCACACTTCTTGCGCCGTTGAGAAATACTGTAGGAAAGGACTGTACCGACTTCACCGGTCGAAGCAGAATATAATTGCTGGCAAAAACTCCGTCTTCTTCAACTATAGCCATGGTCCTGGGACGCACCATGACTTCGCTTCCCCAGTTGTGGACCATGGTAAAAGTCAGCTTGCCCCCCTTTTTTATGTAGATCTCGGATATACCCAGATGAAGGGCCGAGGTCACATCGGCCGAAGTGGTGCAGCCTGTAATGACATGCAGTTCCGAGTCTTCTTCAATTACGATTATATTGTGTACATTCTGCCCTACATTCTCCCCTTTGATAAAGAGGCAGGACTGTACAGGGTCTTTTATTCTGGCTCCTTTCTCGGTTTTGATGAAATACCCGCCGTGCACCTTTTCCGCAGCGGCCCGGGTAAACTCGTCCTTGTCCTTGTCCACTGCCTGCCAGTAATATTCGGGCAGACCGTCATACTTGTCCAGGGCTTCCTTTATGTCCAGGATCTCAACACCTTTCCGGCATGAACTGCAATGCACCTTGGAATGGTTGACATGCAGAAATGAACCGCTTCTCTGGGCCCCGGAAGCATCCACTCCAGCCATAAGCAGCTGTTTGCGGTCCTCTTCACTCAGCTGACGCAGATCTTTGAGGGCCGGCTGTTCGTGCTGATCGAAGCTGTACCTGCCCAGGTCAACGCGTGGTTTTTCGTTTTCCTTTAGTTGAGACATCTTACACACTCCTTATATCCGTATTTGCTGATATGGTCCAGAATGTCCCTGGGCCTTGCGGTGCAGCACAGCTTTCCTTCGTAAAGCACCTGCCCCCTGTCCGCATTGATGTAATCCAGTATATATCCGGTATGGGTTATAATCAGCCCGGATGTCTGATGTCTGGATTTGAGTTCTTTCATGGAAATACCGTTTCTGGGCTCAAGAGGGCCATCCAGGATTCCCCTTATGACCTTGCCGATAAGATTCATGTTTTCCAGATCAACACCTGACTCCGGCTCGTCAAAAAGGACCAGCCCGGGATCCTGGGCCATAAGCTGCAAAAGCTCGGCCCTCTTGATCTCACCCCCGGAAAACCCTGCATTGATGTCCCGGTCAAGAAGCTCCGTAAAATTAACCTCCTTGGCCATTTCGTCCACATCAACTTCATTGTCGCCAGCGCACAGCCTGACCATATCCCTGGTCTTGAGGCCGTGAATTGTGGGAGGACGCTGAAAAGACATGCCTATACCCAGTCTTGCACGCTGGTAAGCAGGCATGTGGGTGATATCCTGGTCATTGTAGTAAATTCTGCCCTGGACGATTTCATAGCCGTCAAAACCCATAACGGTCATAAGCAGGGAAGTCTTGCCGGACCCGTTGGGTCCGAAAAGTATAAAATTCTCTCCATCGCTTATCTGCAGATCGATCCCCTTGAGGATCTCCCTGCCCCCGACCTTGACGAACAGATCTTCGATGGTAAGCATGACCACTCCTTGTGTATAATTACATTGTTCATTGTTGATAAGTCTGCCTGGTCAGGAAAAAATTCTGCGCAGGCTGCAGCTACTCCAGAAAAAATTCATCCTTTTTGCGGTCCTGTGCCCGGTAACAATAATAACATCTTTTCTCATCCTTGAAAAGAGGCAGCAAAAGCATCCCGGCCAGGAAACCTCCTGCATGGGCCCACCAGGCCACTCCAGATCCGGAGGAAAAAATACCCGCCCCGATGGCGGAGATTATCTGGATGATAAACCATATCCCCAGGAAAATCACCGCAGGTATCCGGATGACAAAAAAAGGGGGGATAAAGGTAATCACCCAGGAATGGGGATAAAGCAGAAAATACGCCCCCATTACTCCTGCCACTGCGCCTGAGGCTCCAACAACAGGTATGGTGGAGCTCAGATTAAAAATCATGTGGACTCCCAGAGCTGCCACTCCACAAAGAAGATAGAACAGCAAAAACCTCAAAGAGCCCATGACGTCTTCAATGTTTACAGCAAAGACCCAGAGCATCCAGCTGTTTATCAAAAAATGCCAGAATCCTCCATGCAGGAACATATATGTTATCACCGTATAAAATCCTGTCTCGGGATAACCCATCCATGCTGCCCATTCCGGCTGAGTAAATCTTGCCGGAACCAGGCCGAAGAGATGAAAGATCCTGTTCATCCCCTCGGGTCCAAGGCTCGCTGTATATAAAAAAATCAGAGCGTTGACGCCGATAAGACCTATGACGGTGTAAGGCCTGTATACGTTGGGGATACTGTCTTTTAAAGGTATCAAGGCTTGCAGGCCATCTTTTTTAAATGGTTATGGAACATGCAGGCCTTTTTTCTTCTAAGTCTCTTAAGCAGTCTGTCCACTGCCGAAGCCTGATTCCTGAGTCGGTCCGGACCCTGGCTGTTGTCCAGAACAAGCTGGCATTTCCTTATTTTTTCAGACTGTGAAGACTGCATTGCATCAAGCTTCTCAAAAACCTCCTGACTCCATCCCCTGTTGGAGCACACCCTGTTGCGGCGCAAAGAATCAGGGCAGAATATACCGACACTAAGGCAATCCCGCCCTTGGCCCATGCCGGATTCAAACCACAGAGGTATCTCAGCCAGGGCCATGCGCTTGTCTCCGTGCTCCTCCCAGAATTCATCCAGCTTATTTTCCACCAGGGGATGCACCAGATGTGTAATTTCATCCATGAGCCCGCAGTCCTGCATAACTGCTGCAAGCAATTTTTTTTTGTCCACCGGCTGATCCTCCTGCGGGGTAAAGCGGTAGCCGAAACGCTTTCTTAGCATGAGCCAGCCATCGCTGCCGGGCTGATAAAGAGCGTCTACGCATCTATCCGCGCTGAAAACAGGAAAACCCCGGCTTCTGAAGTATTCGAGCACACTGCTTTTGCCGCAGCCAGCAGACCCGGTAATGACTCCCCTTTGACACTGCCTGGAAAGCCACAGCAGGGTGCGCAGAAAATCCCCGGGAGGCTTGCTGGTGAACTCCAGCCATTGCCGGCTGACGGGGGGGAAGATTCCAAGGCACCAGGAATGTAATAGCTGCCTTTTTGCCAGCCTGGGAAGAAACCTTTTTTTCCAATAAAACCGGTCCCACTTTCTGCCGCCGTAAACCCTGTCTCCAAGCACAGGATGCTTCAAGTGCGAGAAATGGACACGGATCTGGTGCGTTCGACCGGTAAATATCCGCACCTGCGCAAGAGTCCACAGCCCGCCGGGATCGCGCACCAGAACCCTGTAGGCTGTTCTGGCGCTGCGCCCGTTTCTGCTTGGTGCAACCCGGGTCTTACTCTGCTGGTCCCTGGCCAGGGGAATATCGATTCGTCCTTCATCCTGCTGCAGCTCACCGCAAACCAGGGCCAGGTAAGTTTTGTACACCAGACGCCCGGCAAACTGCCCGGAAAGGTCTTCTGTGGCCTCCTGATTCAGGGCCGCCACCATGAGACCGGTGGTGTCCTTGTCCAGCCTGTGCACTATTCCTGGTCGTTGCCTGTCTGCCGCAAACCGCAGCCCGGGACATGTATAAAGCAGGTAATGCACCAGTGTAGGAGAGGAATCCGATGAGGATGGATGTACGCTTAGGCCTGCAGGTTTATTCACTACAACTATATCCCGGTCCAGGTATACTATATCCAGTTTCCCGGCTACAGGCTGAAGACTCTCATTTTGCTCCCGGGGAATAACCTGAACTTTTTGGCCTGCAACAAGCTTCTGCGCCGGTTTGAAGCAGGCAGTACCGTCCAGAAGGACACTGCCCTGCCTGATCCAGTCCTGCACGCTGGACCTGGAGGGAGCTGGTCGGGGAAGATTCTGCATCACCAGCCTGTCCAGTCTAAACCCGGCTTGAGACTCCTGAACCCTGAACAAAAGCTCTTCACCCACTGCCCGGCTCCTGACTGAAATTATCATAAGGGGTTGAAAGATTACAGCTTGCTGCATCAAGCAAGCTAAAGCACGACCTCGGTGCCGATACCGCCCCTGGTAAAAATCTCAAGAATGATGGAATTCTCCACCCGGCCGTCAATTATATGCGCCTTCTGCACCCCTTCCTCCACACATTCCATGCAGCACTTGAGTTTGGGGATCATGCCTCCGGCAACCACGCCGGACTCCATGATCCCGGCCGCCTGCCTGCGGGTAAGGCTGGAGAGGATTTTCCCGGAAGAATCCTGTACGCCGGCCACATCGGTCAGAAGTATCAGCTTTTTGGCCTTCATGGCCGAGGCCATGGCCCCTGCCACCGAATCGGCGTTTATATTGTACGTCTCCCCTTCTTCATCAACTCCCACCGGAGCGATTATGGGAATAAAACCCCTGGCCTGAACAGCCTGGATAAGACCGGTGTTTATATTTATCCCCTCTCCAACCTTGCCCAGATCGATAATCTCCGGAGGAGCGTCCTTGCGGTTAATAACCATCTCCATCTTGCGGGCCATTATGGTGGGGCCATCCTTGCCGGACAGGCCCACAGACCTGCCCCCGCACTGATTGACCAGACTTACGATCTCCTTGTTCACTTTTCCCACCAGGACCATTTCCACCACGTCCATGGTGGCCTGGTCGGTTACCCTCAGGCCCTCGCGAAACTGGCAGTCGATTTTGAGCTGTTCCAGCATAGTGCCTATCTGAGGGCCGCCACCATGGACAATGATTGGATTCAAGCCGATATACTTGAGCAGTATGATGTTCAGGGCGAAACTTTTCTTGAGGTTGGCATCGGTCATGGCATGACCACCATACTTGACCACCACGGTTTCCCCGTAGAACTCCCTGATGTAAGGCAGGGCCTCCAGCAGAATCTTTGCCTTATGGGCTTCGCTTTCCATGCTGCTCCTGTATCCGGTATGTAAACCGGAACTTATTTTTATCCCTGGACTGTAAATACCGGCCTAAAGGATATAGCGGGTCAGGTCCCGGTCTTCCTGCACGTCTTTTAACTGCTCCCGGACATATTCCTTGTCTACGGTAATCTTTTGACCGGCCAGTTCCGGAGCCTTGAAGGAAAGATCCTGCAGAAGCTTTTCCATGATGGTGTACAGACGTCTGGCACCAATGTTCTCGGTCTCGTCGTTTACTTTCTGGGCGAAGGAGGACAGCTCTTCAAGAGCCTGGTCATCGAACTCCAGACTAATGCCTTCAGTCTCCAGGAGAGCCGTGTACTGTCTGGTCAGGGCGTTCTGAGGCTCAGTAAGAATTCGGTAAAAATCCTCCCCGGTAAGGGCGGAAAGCTCGACGCGCAGGGGAAATCTGCCCTGCAGTTCCGGAACCAGATCCGATGGTTTGGCGTAATGAAATGCCCCGGCGGCAATAAACAGTATATGATCGCTTCTGACCATGCCGTACTTGGTGTTGACCACGCATCCCTCCACTACCGGCAGAAGATCTCTCTGGACTCCCTCCCTGGACACGTCCGCTTTGGAGGATTTGTCGCTGGCACACACTTTGTCTATTTCGTCGATAAAGATGATCCCGCTTTGCTCCACGCGCTCCTTGGCAATCTCGGTGACCTTGTCCATGTCCACCAGGCGCTCGGTCTCCTCCTGGACCAGGATCTCGTAAGCGTTTTTTACTTTAACCTTTTTTGTCTTTTTTTTCTTGGGAAAAACCCGGCTGAACATGTCCCGGAACTGCATCTCCATGTCCTCCATGCCCGGCATGGACATGATCTCCACGTTGGACCCGGCCTGTACCTCCACCTCCACGCTACGGTCGTTGAGCCGGCCGTCACGCCATAGTTTGCGCAGCTTCTCCCGGGTCCTGTTTTCGTCGGCCTGGGACTGCTGGTCCTGCGAATAGCCATCGCCGGACTGTCCGGGGGACTCCAGCTGAAAAGCGACCTGCTGCTGACCCTGCCCCCCCTGCTGACCTTCCGGAGCCTTTTTGGGCGGCAGAAGCAGGTCCAGAAGCCTTTCCTCGGCATTGGCCTCGGCCTTGGCCTGAACCTTTTCCCGCTCCTCGGAACGAACCAGGTTGACCCCGATCTCCATGAGGTCCCGGATCATGGATTCAACATCGCGTCCCACGTAGCCCACTTCTGTAAACTTTGAAGCCTCCACCTTGAAAAAAGGGGAGCCGGCCAGCTTGGCCAGCCGTCTGGCCCCCTCGGTCTTGCCCACCCCTGTGGGGCCGATCATGATTATATTCTTGGGGGCTATTTCCTCGCGAAGTTCCGGGTCCAGCTGCTGCCTGCGCCACCTGTTGCGCAGGGCAATGGCCACCATGTTCTTGGCATCCTGCTGGCCGATTATATACCTGTCCAGTTCGTGTACTATCTCTCTGGGCGTGAGTGTTGTGCTCATTAACTTAATTCCTTTCTAATCGATTTTTTCCGTGACGATATTATTGTTTGTATAGACGCAGATCCGGGCTGCTATCTGCATACCCTGGTTGACTATGTCTTCAGCACTCAGCTCGGTGTTGTCCACAAGCGCCCTGGAAGCAGCCAGGGCATACGGCCCTCCGGACCCTATGGCCGCAATGCCGTCGTCCGGCTCTATCACATCACCTGTACCGCTGATGATAAGTACATTCTCCTTGTCCGCCACTACAAGCAAGGCTTCCAGGCGCCGCAGGTACTTATCCATGCGCCACTCCTTGGCCAGTTCCACGCTGGCCCTAAGAAGATTGCCGCGATATTCCTCCAGCTTGGCCTCGAACCGCTCAAACAGGGTGAAAGCATCTGCAGTCGCTCCGGCAAAACCGGCCAGGACACTGTCCTTGTACATGCGGCGCACTTTTCTGGCTGTATGCTTCATGACTATGGACTGGCCCATGGTCACCTGGCCATCTCCAGCCATGGCGGTCCGGCCGTTTTTTTTAACAGCAAGAATCGTAGTTCCTTCGAATGTCATATGTATGTTCTCCATGAAAACCTTTTATGATATTTAAAGCGGTACCTGCAAAAAGTCGGGAAATGAATAATTCAGGGTAACTGTTCAGCACATTTTGTGTGTACTCTTGTTCTGGCCATCGGTGTCGGGGTCGGTATCGGTATCGGCTTCCGGCTCGGAGAGTCTACAGCTCGGAGAGGTTCGATAGAAAACCGAAA
>PWGS01000233.1 GCA_003554505.1 Desulfonatronospira sp.
AATGGCGAGGGTTGCCATGAGCGTCGATACATCAGATATTATTGGCAGGAGCAAGGTTTTCCAGGCTGTACTCAACATGCTTGCCAGGGTTGCGCCCACTGAGGCCACGGTTCTCGTTACCGGAGAACCGGGCACCGGCAAGAAATTGTTGGTGCGCGCCCTGCACAGGAACAGTAAGCGCCGGGACAAACCATTGGTTGCGGTAAATTGCGGGGCTGTTCCCGGGGATTTTCCGGAGTCCGAGCTTTTCGGTCATGAAAAGGGGGCATCTGCACACGCGCTGCACTCCAGGGCGGGGTGTCTGGAAATGGCAGAGGGAGGAACCCTTTTTTTGGACGAAATAGGCGGACTGGGGATGAGCCTGCAGATGAAGATACTGCGCTTACTGCAGGAAAAGGAGTTTGAAAGGCTGGGCGGTTCCGAGAGCATCAGGGCTGACGTGCGGGTGATAGCCGCAACCAGCAGGAACCTGGAGGAAGAGGTCAAATCCGGGGAGTTCCGGGAAGATCTTTTTTACCGGCTGAATGTAATTCCTATAGAACTGCCCCCCCTGCGAAGGCGGGGCGACGATGTCCTGCTTCTGGCTGAACACTTTCTGCAAAAATACAGACGTGGGAGCAAGGCAATGAAAATTTCTCCCGAGGCAAGGGAGATGCTGCTCAAGTATCCCTGGCCCGGCAATGTACGGGAACTGGAAAATTACATGGAGCGCATGAGCATCGTGTGCGGGCACGAGGAAATTGCTTCCGGTGATCTTCCGGAAAAAGTTCTTTTGGCCGGAGGAACAGGACCTGAATCCAGGTCGGCTTGCAGCGATGGGTTTGAGTGGCCCGGTCTTAAGGACATGCAGGGACAAGGTATGAAACTCAAGGAGTTTCTGGAGAATATCGAGGACAGGCTGCTCCTGGAGGCACTGGAAAATTCAGGATGGGTGAAGAACCAGGCAGCCGAGGTCCTGGGCATCAAGAGGACCACCCTCATTGAAAAGCTGAAAAAAAAGAATCTGGAACCAGGCTCTTCCGGCCAGAGGGAGTGACCAGGGTCTGTTTCACTGTCAGTCCTTCGAGGTCGGAACCATTACGGAATCTGTATAAAAAATTGAGGGAGGTATATATGGACAGGGAACCTTTTGTTGCAGGACAGTTTTATCCGGGTTCGGCAGCAGCCCTGGATGAAAAGCTGAGTGGATACTTACAGGGAGAACAGGCCGGGGTCAGAACCCTGCTGGCCATGGTACCTCATGCCGGGTACCCCTTTTCCGGTTCTGTGGCTGGAAAGGGGCTCGCCCGCTCCAACCTGGCCGAAAGAATCATTCTGCTGGGTCCCAATCATACCGGCCGTGGACAGAGAATAGCAGTCTGGAGGGATGGCCGCTGGATTCTGCCTGGGAGCGAGGTGCCCGTGGACGAAGATACAGCCTCTGCCATAGGTAAACTTCCCGGGTATTCCTTTGATTACCAGGCCCACCTGAGCGAGCATTCCCTGGAAGTGGTTCTGCCTTTCCTGGCCAGGGCTGTTCCTGGGTGCAGAATAGTTCCCATAGCCGTGGCAGAGCCGGACCCGCAGGTACTGATGCAGGCCGGCGAGGATCTGGCCCGGACCGTCAAGGATCTGGCCCTGGATGTTTCCCTGGGGGTAAGTACGGACATGAGTCACTTTGTGCCCCAGGAACACGCCAAAAGGCTGGATCATATGGCCATTGAAAGGATACTGGATCTGGATCCCCTGGGACTGCACCAGGTGGTAAGGCAGAACAGGATATCCATGTGCGGGGTCATGCCCATGACCCTGGGTCTGGCCTGTGCCAGGGAACTGGGAGCCAAAAGCACGGAATTCATTGATTATGCCACTTCAGGAGACGCCATAGGCGATTACTCCCAGGTGGTGGGGTATGCAGGAGTGGTTGTGAGTTGATGGCAAAGGGCTTGGGGCATGGAGCATGGGGCGTGGAGCATGGGGAAGACAAAAAACAGAAGTTCAGATGACAGAGGGGGTGGGCCATGCCTTCATCGCCCCATGTCAAGTCGCCCCCACGCTTCTTCTCCATGCTCCATGCCGGTGTTATTCTTTTCCGAACCACTGCAGGGCGATGGCCGGGCCGAAGTAGATGGCCTGTTCTTCCAGTTCCTCCTCGATGCGCAGAAGCTGGTTGTACTTGGCCAGACGGTCGCTTCTGCTGGCGGAGCCGGTTTTTATCTGACCCGCATTCACTGCAACCGCCAGGTCGGCGATGAAAGAGTCCTCGGTCTCCCCGGAACGGTGCGAAATCACCGTGGAATAGGCCGATGACTTGGCCATTTCTATGGTGTCCAGGGTTTCGGTAAGGGTGCCTATCTGATTGAGCTTGATGAGTATGGAATTGCCCACTCCTGTGGTGATGCCCTCGGCCAGAATGGAAGGGTTGGTGACAAAGATGTCATCTCCCACTATCTGCAGAGTGTCCTCAGCCACTGAGGTGAACTTGCGCCAGCCCTCCCAGTCGCTTTCAGCCAGACCGTCCTCGATGCTGATGAGGGGGAACTTCTTGGCCAGCTCCTGATAATAATCAATCATCTCATCCGGGGTCAGGATTTTGTTTTCCCCGGTAAGATGATACTTGCCCTCCCGGTAGAATTCCGAGGCAGCTGCGTCTATGGCCAGGGCTATTTCCGCGCCCGGCTGAAAACCGGATTCCTCGATGGCCTTCATTATGTATTCAAAGGCCTGGGCATTGCTTTTGAAGTTGGGGGCGAACCCTCCCTCGTCTCCCACGGTGGTGGACAACCCGTCCCTGGAAAGAAGTTTTTTCAGGGTATGAAAGGTCTCGGCGCCCATGCGCAGGGCATCTGAAAAGGTGCTGGCACCCAGGGGCATGATCATGAATTCCTGGATGTCCAGGTTGTTTGCTGCGTGGGCACCCCCGTTTATGATGTTCATCTGGGGTACCGGGAGGACCTTGGAGTTGACCCCTCCGATGTACTGGTACAAGGGCAGTCCGGTATAGGTGGCCGCGGCCCGGGCAACGGCCATGGAGACCCCCAGGATGGCGTTGGCCCCCAGCTTGGACTTGTTGTCAGTGCCGTCCAGATCGATCATGAACTCGTCGATCTCCACCTGACGCAGGGCATCCATGCCGATGAGGTCGCCGGCAATGTCCTCGGTAACGTGTTTCACGGCCAGGGATACGCCCTTGCCGCCATAGGCCTTTTCACCGTCCCTCAGTTCCAGGGCCTCGCGGGAGCCGGTGGAAGCACCTGAAGGCACTGCCGCCCGCGCCATGATGCCGGATTCCAGGATGACCTCCACCTCTATGGTGGGGTTGCCCCTTGAATCCAGTATCTGCCTGGCCAGGATATCCGAAATTACGCTCATGTCCTAACTCCTTGTGTTATAAAATTTTACTGTCTATTGCTGTAAGCATCAAGCCCTGAAGCAACAGTGCCGGCTGCATTTCATCCAGGTGACTGCAAAGCGGGGCCAGGGCATCTGCACCTCCACCGGGGGCAACTACCAGTGTATCTCCGGGCATGAGTCTTTTGAGACCTGAGATGAGGCCGTCGGTCATGGCGGCGAAGCCGAAAACAGTACCCTGAGTCAGCCCCCGTGCAGTGCTGCGGCAGATTTCCAGGGCATCTCCGGATTCTTCCGTGGAGAACCAGGGCAGTCTGGCCGTCAGTGTACTCAGGGAATGTGCCGAAGAAAAAACACCGGGGCAGATAAGTCCGCCAAGATAGTCTTTTTTGATGACGCAGTCAAAAGTCGTGGCTGTTCCGAAATCCACCACGATTATTCCTTCATGGGGATATATTCTGCTTGCGGCAAAGGCGCTCACCAGGCGGTCCGCGCCCAGTTCGCCGGGGTTGTCGTAATGGTTGTTTATGCCCGGATGCAGGTCTCCGGGTACCTGGTACCCCTTTGAGCTGCAGATTTTTTTTCCTGCCCGCTTTATTACCGGGTTCAGGCGCGGAACTACGGATGCTGCCAGCCAGGCATGAATATCCTGAGGGTCTGCCTGCTCCTGCTCAAGCCAGGCAAGGATCTTTAGGCCCAGGGAGTCAGAGGTGTCCCGTATGTCTGTGGGCAGCTCTAATGACGGCCCAAGACCGTTTTTTCCGGCCAGGGCCATTTTGATGCTGGAATTGCCCGCGTCCACCAGCAGGCACTTGTATAAGGACAAGACCTGACTTCCTCCGGGGTAGGTGTTGAGTGGTTGAGAGAGTTCCGGACCGTTTAAAGCCTGAATACGGGTCAGGCTAGCCCAGATGGACCAGTGCTGCAGAAAAGTATATTAAGACACTGAATATAAACTGCCCGGGATTAAGTCAAATGCTTTAGTAGATCAGTCCTGGAAAAGATCCAGCCAGTGGGCTGTTTCTGTACCCCCGGGACCGGTGGAGGCCAGCTGCATCATGCAGCCTGCGCATTCGGTGAGGCACAGGCTTGAAGGCTGCGGGGACAGATTCTCCCACAGGTCATGGGCCATCTGGAGGCTCAGCTTCGGCGCCTGCAGGCGGAATGCACCGCCCAGTCCGCAGCATTGCCCGTCGGGCACTTTCAGTCCGAGACTTTTCGTCTTCAGCAGGTTATGCAGGGCCTGGGCTGTTTCTTTTGTGCCGTGGCACGGTTCGTGCCAGACAAGTTCCTGCGGGCCTGCATGGGGCAGGGTTTCAAAGCCAAGGTCCGGCAGGACCCTGGACAGGGAAAAGGTGTTCTGGGCAAGCATTCTCATGTCGTTATGCAGATCTTCAGGGCTGTGAGCTTCAGTCAGTCCGGCCCGGCAGGGGGCGCAGAACGTGTACACCCGGGGCCTGCCCAGCTCCTGCCACATTTCAATGTTGGCCTGCATGCAGGCCTGCTGTTCCTGGAGAAATCCCGCCTGGGCCAGGGGGAAGCCGCAGCATTTCCAGGCCGGGGTGGGCAGAACTTCCAGGCCGGTGCTGCCAAGGATATGCACGGCCTTTCCAGTCAGGTCCCGGCGCAGGAAGCGTCCAAAGCATCCGGGAAAAATCACGGCCCGGCCGGAGTGCTTCCTGGAGACCCTGGTCTTGAAAAGCGGGGCTATAGGCCGGCGGGGCGGGCTGAAAGCCCTGGCGCCGCCGGCCTGGGGAAGAAGGCGGCCCCCGAGGCTCAGCAGGGGCAGAAAAATAGAGCCGTTGGACAGCATCCGGGAGAAAAGCCAGTTTTTCCAGCCTGGATGCCTGTTTTTAAGACTGGAAATGAGCCGGGGCAGGTCAATGCCCTGGGGGCAGACCCGGGTGCACCTGCCGCAGCCGGCACAGAGCCCGGCCAGTTTTGATGCCTCTCTGGAGCTTATATCCCGGAAAGAAAACTGCTGCACCAGGAAGGCCTTGCCCCTGGGGCTCAGTTCCTCGTGGGCGGTTACCCTGAACAGGGGACAGACTTCCAGGCACCTGCCGCAAAGAATACAGGACGGATGGTCTTTTTCCGGGCTTTCTGGTATGTTCATAATTTGTGCAGGACCATATAAGATCTTGACTTCAGCCCTGCAATGAGACAAAATTTTCGTTTATTTATCTTGAGATCAGTGTTTTTAAGAAAGTCATCCGCATGCTGTTTCAAAATTAATCCAATTGATACCTGGAAGCAAATAAAAAAATAAAGGCAGACCCATGACCAACTACAAAAAGACTTTGAATCTTCCCCAGACAACCTTTCCCATGCGCGCCAACCTGACCCAGAATGAGCCCGGGACCCTGAAGTTCTGGGAGGAAGCAAATGCTTACAAACAGATGATCGACGCCGGCCGGGACGCCCCCCGTTATGTTCTGCACGACGGCCCCCCATACGCCAACGGCAATATCCACATGGGTACGGCCATGAACAAGATACTCAAGGATATAATCGTCAAATCCAAGAACTTTAACGGGTACCGGGCGGAATATGTACCGGGATGGGACTGTCACGGCCTGCCCATAGAACACAAGGTGGATCAGCAGCTGCGGGCCAAGGGCAAGGAGGTCCCGCCCCTGACGGTACGCCGGCTGTGCCGGGAGTATGCAACCAAGTACCTGGGCGTACAGCGCAAGGAATTCAAGCGCCTGGGGGTGTTCGGAGTATGGGAGGACCCGTACCAGACCATGCATCCCGAATACGAGGCAGCCACGGCCAGGGAGCTTGGGCGTTTCATCCAGAATGGACAGGTCATGCGCGGCAAAAAGCCCATTTATTGGTGTATTGACTGCCGCACCGCCCTGGCCGAGGCCGAGGTGGAATACGACCAGCATACCTCCCCTTCCATATACGCGGCCTTTCCGGTAGAGGATACAGGCCTGCAGAAGATTTTTCCCCAGGCGGATCCGCAGAAGACATACGCCCTCATCTGGACCACCCCTCCCTGGACCCTGCCAGGCAACAAGGCCATAGCAGCCCATCCGGACCTGGAATACTCCCTGGTGCAGGCGGACGGGTCTTTTTACATCCTGGCCAGCGAACTGGTGGAAACCGCGGCCGGCATTTTCGGGTGGCAGGATTATACCGACAGCGGCCGGGTCAGGGGAAGCGAGCTGGAGGGCCTGCAGGCCCTCCATCCTTTCCTGGAGCGCAGCTCTCCCTTTGTCCTGGCCGGATACGTAAGCCTGGAAAGCGGAACAGGACTTGTGCACACTGCTCCGGGCCACGGACGCGAGGACTATGAAACAGGCCTTAAATACGGGCTGGAAGGGCTGTCCCCTCTGGATGACCATGGGCGTTTCGACGAGTCAGTTTCCTTTCTCACCGGCAAAAATGTTCACGAAGCCAATCCCCTGGTTGTCTCCAGGCTTGAGGAGCTGGGCCTTCTGCCGGCACAGAAAAAGATGACCCATTCCTACCCTCACTGCTGGCGCTGCAAGCAGCCGGTAATCTTCCGGGCCACCACCCAGTGGTTCATCACCATGGAGGCCAATTCCCTGCGGCAGAAGGCACTGGAAGCCATCAAGGAGCAGGTGCAGTGGATTCCGGCCTGGGGGCGGGAAAGAATCTACTCCATGATTGAGCACCGCCCGGACTGGTGCATCTCCAGGCAGAGAAACTGGGGGGTGCCCATTGTGGCCCTGATCTGCGGCAAATGCGATCATGCCTATACAGACCCGGAATGGTTCTTTTCCATCGTGGACCGGTTTGAGAAACATGAGCGGGGTTGCGATTACTGGTTCGAGGCCAAAACAGAGGAAGTGGTTCCCCGGGGGCTCAGCTTCCCTGAATGCGGCTCGCAGGAGTGGCAGAAAGAGGACGACATCCTGGACGTGTGGTTTGACTCCGGGACCAGTTTTGCAGCAGTCCTGGAAAAGCGTCCGGAATGCTCTTTTCCCGCGGATATGTACCTGGAGGGAACGGATCAGCACCGGGGCTGGTTTCACAGTTCACTGCTGGCCTCCATGGGAACCAGGGGGCTTCCTCCGTATAAAACTGTTCTTACCCACGGTTACGTGGTGGACGGGGAAGGCCGCAAGATGTCCAAGTCCATCGGCAACGTCATCGCCCCTCAGGAGATCATCGACAAGTACGGGGCGGAAATACTGCGCATCTGGGTATCGGCCGTGGACTACCAGGAAGATGTGCGCATTTCCCAGGAGATCCTCACCCGGCTGGTGGATGCCTACCGCAGGATCAGAAACACCTGCCGCTATGTACTGAGCAATCTGTATGATTTTGATCCCCAGAAGGACATGGTGGATTTCAGGGAGATGCATCCCCTGGACCGCTATGCCCTGCACCTGGTCATGGAAAGGGGCCAGGCCATGCACAGGGCTTATGAGCGCTTTGAGTTCCACAAGGTTTATCACAACCTGCACAACCTGTGCGTGCTGGAGCTGTCCTCATTTTACCTGGATATCATAAAGGACAGGCTGTATGTGCCCGCGCCAGAAAGCCGGGAGAGAAAATCGGCCCAGAGTG
>PWGS01000146.1 GCA_003554505.1 Desulfonatronospira sp.
CCTTGATGCCTTCGCTTTCCTTTACATAATCTACCCATTCAGGGGACCAGTCCTCGAATTTCTGCAGGAAGCCGTCTTCATCTACTTCAAATGTTTTGCCCTTGAATTCAACAGTTGCCATGTTTGATACCTCCTTGATTGTTTTTCAGATAAACGTACGCCCTTTACTACCAGCGTACATCCTGTCCTGTTGAGAATATGCAAAGCCAGTTACGGCCAGAATTGCTGAGTGCAATAGTTATACATGATATGCTGGAGACCGCTTTTTTGTCAATGCTTTTTCTCCGGTAAAATTGCCGCCAGTATCAAGCCCTTATTTCTTCCAGGCACCTGCGGGCTTTTGTAAGTCCGGGCTCCATTTCCAGAGCCCTTTGCAGCATATCAGCAGCGGCCTGCTTGCGTCCCAGTTCTTTATAGCACATTCCCAGATTATACATGTCCATGACTGAGCCGCTGTCAAGCTGCAAAGCTTTTTGAAAGTCTTGTATGGCAGGCTCATAATCCTTTTGTTTGAAATAAGCAACCCCGCGCAGGTTAAAATATTCCTTTACCCGGGGATCCAGCTCTATGGCCCGGGTCAGGTGCTCGATCGCCTCCGGCCATCTGTCCAGCCTGGACAGAGAGTAGGCAAAGTAAAAGGCGCTCAGGGAGCGGGATTCGCTGTCAGGCTGCACTGTCTCGGCCCTGGCAAAATATTTTGAGGCTTGTTCATGTTTTTCCTGCATCAAAAGGTTCATGCCCTGGTAAAAAGGCAGAAAAGACGCGTCCGGGTATATTTTTTTCAGCTCTTCAAGCTTGTAAGCGGCTGCAACAGGGTCTTCCTCTTCCGCCAGGATGCGGCCCACGAACATCCCGATGCTGGCCCTGGGTGTTCTTTCACGAAACAGAAATCCGGGCACGAAGCTGTAGTTGGTGGGGATTTCCAGATCCGGATGCATGGTGGAAACAGAATAAAGATTATACCCCATCAGGTTCAGTCCCCTGGACAGATCCATGAGTTCCTGCCCCATGTCCGGCCGGGAAATGTCCGGAAGGCTGCAAATGTCAATGACAGGTCCCCGGGTAAGCCAGCGGGTTTCTTTTAATGCGGTAAATTTAGGCAGGCCTGAAGCCTCGTAGTTGCTGCCGGAGTGAAAATCGCCGGCCAGCTGAGCCACTTCGGTGAGTGCCCTGATGGCGGCCATTTCCGGCGAGGTGGCGGTGCCGGCGGTGAAGACGATTTCGCTCAGTCCAGGAAAGGTCCGGGGGTCGTAAGCCAGGGCCCCCACTGTGGGGACCGGGTATCCCATGCTCAGGTCCTTGAGCCATACCTGGATATTGTGGCCGGCAAACCTGCTGAGCAGGTCCTTCAATACAGGGTTGACAATGGTTTCCTGGCTGATGGTGGGGGTTTCCGGATGCTGTCTGTCGACCAGGGCGCTTACGTGTCTTTCAACAAGCTCGCATGCTCCCTGGAGGATGGATTCCTCAAAGGTGTTTCCTGCGCTGCTGCCGTTGAATTCGTTGAGTTTTTTGAACCAGTCCAGGGGAACGTACTCTATCTGCCCGGAATAAATGTTCAGGGCCGGTGTAAAGCGCCACTGCAACAGATCCAGGGCTTCTTCAGCCTTTGTTTAGGAAATGTCTTCCTGCACGGATTTGATTATTTCCCCTGCGGGCAGCAGTTGCTCTCCCCATCTTGACCTGGCTTCCTTCCATGACAGCCGGGTGAAGTTTGCGTCATTGGCGGCAAAGCTGAAAAAGGAATATCTTTCAGCCAGCTCCATCAGGGCAGAGCACTGGGCCTGGACAGGAGAGGCTCCCTTGCCCATCTGCTGGCGTTTGGGCACACCCATTTCCCTGGCTTTGACCCCGTAATAGCTGAAATAAACAGGTATGCCCAGGCGGCCGGTGTCAATGCGCCTGATTTCCTTCAAAATGGTTTGTCCGTGCCTGTTCAGGGACTGGGTGACCTTTTCCACAGTCTCAGCAGGTGTCCGGGCCTTGTCCGCTTCCCTGGTGTAGCCCTTTGGGCTGTATCCAAGTTTCATCATTGCTGCCGGGCCTTCATGCGGTAAAGGGTTATACAGTGGCTTTCCTGGTCAGCATGGTCCTCTGCCGGATTGTCCCTGCACTCCAGGGTCTTGTAGCTGACCTGGAACTCTTCCTGAGCCTTTTGAAAAAACCCCGGGGCCCTGCGGGTCTTGCTGGCGGAGAGAACTATCTCCCCATCACTGGAAGGGCCCAGGTGTTCCCGCAGAAACCTGAGCAGATGCGGATAGCTGTCTTCCATATAGAGGATTTCCGCCCCCAGAATGCAGTCGAAGCGCCTGGAAAGGTGGTCCGCTGTGAAATCCACTGCCTGCACCGAGGCATGTTCTTGAAGATTGTTGCGCAGGATATTTATCCTGGCGAACAGCAGGGCATCGGGGTTATTGTCGGTGATGAGCACTTTGTGCCCCCTGGATGCGGCTACCAGTCCGCAAAGCCCGACTCCGGCACCCAGTTCCAGTATATCCAGGGGCTTTTCAGGGGGCAGGGAACACAGGTAATAGCCAAGTATAACCGAGGCCGGCCAGATTTTGGCCCAGAAAGGCAGTTCCAGGCCGTCCCGGGCTGTTTCGGCCAGGCGGTCGATATAGGCTTCCATGTCGGCTAGCTGCAGGATATCCAGGGTAAGATCTCCTATGCGAACTGGCTCGAAAACAACACCATATTTTTCCCGGGCGCGTTCCAGAAGCTGGTCCATGTCATCTGTATGCAACAAGTCGATATCCTGCACTATGTTTTCCTCCGGATATGTGCTGGTTTATTTCAGGTATGATTTCATACTTTATCAGTCTAGAAAAAAGGTTGCAACTTTTCCGTATATGATATGTAAAAAATATTTTCTGGGTGCAGAGAGGGCGCGGTTGATGGTCTGAATTGCTGCGGATTGCAGATTAAATGCAGTCTGTTGCGGTTGTTTTGCTTTAAGTTTTGGAGGCGGCATCCGGATTTGAACCGGAGAATGGCGGTTTTGCAGACCGCTGCCTTACCACTTGGCTATGCCGCCCGGATTTGCAATCTGATTCTGGTGGAGCGGGAGACGGGATTTGAACCCGCGACTTCAACCTTGGCAAGGTTGCACTCTACCACTGAGTTACTCCCGCCCTGAGCAGACAAATCTGATAAAACACAGAATCTGAAGTGTCAAGAACAATTTTGGAGCAGGAAGGGGAGGCTGCTTCTGTCCGCCTGCCTGGATGATCCGTGTGCATGGATTTCAGGTACGGGTCTCCCGGGTGGGCTGGATAAAGTGCTCTACTCCATGAAGGCTGCGAAAACAGAGGTCGCTCTTGATGCCGGAGAAGACCTGCTGTGGCTTGAGCACTCTTGATCCGGCCAGATAGTCAATTCCCATGTGCCCCAGGCAGTAGGCCATGGGGGTACTGGGCCCCATTAGCATTTTGATGCTGCCGGGAGCGCACAGGTTCAGGATTCCGGCCAGAGAGCCGTTTAAAAGAGTAGTGGCTGTGACTGCTATCAGGTCGGCCCGGGGAAGAATTCGAGGCAGCTCTGTGGAGGGCAGGTCGAAATCCCTGGGCCTCTTTTCCAGCACCCAGAAGTTTTTGAAGGCATTTTTTATTTTGCTGACAAAAGGAAAGTGCCCTATCACGGCCACGTTTTTTCCCTGGCCAAGTTCCAGGATAAGCTCCTGGGCCTTGGCCTGCATCCTGCTCCGGCAGGTGTTCAGAATGCAGTTCACAGCGGCCAGGGCAAAGGAGGCATCCAAAGTGTCCTGGCTCTCAAGTCCCGGCAACAGTTGATGCAGCGTCATTGGGAGGGAGGGTTCCTGACCTGTCCGGGGAACTGCCTCGTCCAGGGGAACCCTGGAACATATACCCGCCGCCTGTTGAGCCTGCACACCCACCAGACGCCGTCCCTGTACAAGTTCAGTTACAGCATTGTCCGGCCGGGTCAGGGCCTCGCCAACAACTTCGCTGATAATCTGCTGCTGAGTGATTTCCATATTGTGTTCTACACCCCGGAAAAAAGTTTAAATTGGCTTTTTATGGCATGGCCAATGGGAATCAGGATAAACAATTTTCAGGGTCTGGACAACAAAAACAAAGGACATATCTTTACATCTCTGGTTTTATAAGCTAAAAGATACTTTTTTGTTGTAGAGCAGCTTCAATATTCAAAACGCAGGTGCAGCAATGCCTGTTTTTTGCATGGAGACTGCAGGATCTCCGGCCGGGACCGGGACAGGATGCCGGTCGCCATGCTGGAAAGGGGGCATTGCTCCTTTTTAATCATCCAAACAGGAGACCCGAGTAATGAACCAGGCTGACATTGATTCTTTCAGGGAAATTCTCAAGAAAATGCGGCAGGAAATCCTGGAACAAGGCGAAGATACCCTGGAGAACATGACCGAAGAAAGGGAAATTTTCGCTGATCCTGCCGACAGGGCTTCAGCCGAGTCTGACAGGGCCTTTACCCTGCGCCTGCGGGACCGGGACCGCAAGCTGATAAAAAAGATCGACGAGGCTCTGGAGCGAATTGAGGATGGTACCTACGGAGAATGCGAAGAATGCGGGGACGATATCTCCAAGCCCAGGCTCAAGGCCAGGCCGGTAACCACCCTGTGCATCAAATGCAAGAGCAGGCAGGAGCAGCAGGAAGCCCTGCACGGTGATTAGTCCTTTCCATCACCACCCCCTTTTTTCCAGGCTTGCTCCAGGGCCTGAACAGGGATCGGTGTGCTTTGAAACGTACACGGTTATCTGTTTCTGCAGGCTGTTTCCAGCAGAAACATGAGGATACGTCAGGTCCGGTGATCTTTTATGGAGGCCAATTTTTTCCGGTTTGCCGTCCGGGAGCTTTTTGACAGAGTTCAGGGCGTTCGCGTTGAAAAAGTGTACATGCCGGGTCAGGATCTCTATACCCTGGACATGGGAAAAGGGGGCAACCTGATTCTGTGCTGTTCCCGCAAAAAAGGCTTTTTTTACCTTTCCAGCTCCAAACCTTCCAATCCTTCCCATCCTCCGGCACGTGCCATGTGGCTGCGCAAACACATAAAAAACAGGCGTATTCTGGACATGAAAAAAATGTGGCCGGAACGGCGCATTTTCCTGCGCCTTTTTGCTGCAGATCCAGTATGGCTTGAACTGGACCTGGTCAAGGGCTTAAACGTAGTAGGCGATTTGGAGGTTCCTCTGGAAAAGAGCATTGAATGGCCTGACCTGGAGTCTTTTTTTGCAGACAAAGATATCTGGAAAACCCATCCCCAGCTTACTCCTCCCCTTAGACAGGAACTGACCCGGCGCACCCCGGATGCGGCCGGGCGGCTTCTGCAGGACCTGGCCGCAGGCCGGCCCGAGGGTTTTTTCATTTGTGAAAAAGGCCGGGACAGGTTCGCCCTGAGCTGCTTCAGGATCACGGACAGCGACTCCTGCCGGGAGTTTGATTCCGCCCTTGAGGCTTGTGCGGCTTTTGCAGAACCCGAGCTGCAAAGGCTGCTTGATGCTCCTCTGGAAAAGGCGCGGGAAAAAGAGGAGAAAAAAAGGAGCAGGAAGCTCCAGAAAAAACTGCAGCAGCTCCAGGAAGACCACCAGCGTCTGCTGGAGATGACCAGCCTTGGGGAGAAAGGAAAAATCATCCAGAACAATCTCTACCAGCTGGACCCGGAGCAAAAAACCGCCGGTCTGAGGCTCAAGGATGAAAAAGGCCGGGAGCATGAACTGGATCTGGATCCGGGCAGAACAGTCCGGGAGAACATGCAGGGGTTTTTTAAAAGGGCCAGAAAGGGCAAGAGAGGCCTGGAGGCGGTAGCCAGAAGGAAAAAAGAGCTTGCCGGCCCGGAGCGGGGAAACAATAAAACTGATTCCCCGAAGCAGGGGAAAGAAGCATGGCAGCCGCGGTCTTCAGGCGCCAAAAGCGACTTGGCCAGAAAGGCCCATGTCTTCAGGTCCAGTGACGGGTATACCATACTCAGGGCCAGAAACAGCCGGGTGGCCGGAGACCTTCTGCGGGAGTACGCCTCATGGTTCGATTACTGGCTGCACTCCCAGGATGGACCCGGGGCGCACACCATATTGAAGCGCCGGAGCAGGGATGAAGTCGTCCCGGAGAAGACCCTGGAAGAAGCCGCTGTTCTGGCGGCTCTGGCCAGTTTTCAGAAGCAGGAGGGCAGGGCCCGGATCATGTGCGCCCTGGTAAAGGATGTAAAGCCGGTTAAAGGTGCTGCGCCGGGGCGGGTCAAAGTGGACAGAGTGCATGATAGCCTTGTGGTGGTGCCCGACCCGGAACTGGAAGCCGGGCTCAGGGCGGAGAAGAGCTGACCAGGCGGGACAACCAGAGCATCTGCGGGAGTATGAAAATGGAAGAAAGCATGCAGAAGGCCTTTGACGAGCTGCAGGACAGGGTGGACTCCCAGGCCCTGCAGGATTTCGGGCCGGAGGGGTACAGGCGCTGGAAAAACCCGGATTTCATGGGCAGGATGACCAACTTCGACTGCATGGCCGCAGTGACCGGTTCCTGCGGCAACAGGGTGGAGATATATCTTTGCCTGGAACAGGGACTGATTTCCAGAGCATCTTTTTTCAGCGAGGGGTGCGGTTCAAGCGTGGTCTGCGCTTCCATGGCCTGCGAACTGGCCATGGCCAGGACCATGGATCAGGCTCTTGATCTTGGTCCCGGGGATATCATGCAGGCCCTGCCCGGGATGCCGGAGTCCAAAGAACACTATGCCGCCCTGGCACTCAAGGCCCTGCACAGGGCAATTGATAAATGCAGGTGAGGGGAAAAATTAAAAGCCGGGAGGCCCTGGCACCACCCGGCTTTTTAGATTTGCTGGTTAGATCCGGTTATAAAAACATGAATCAGTGTCCACCAGTCAAACGGCTGCAGCTTTAATTTATTAAGCCGCTAATCCATAATCCCTGTTTACGCGGTTTTGACCTCCTGCTGGTAAAAGAGCAGAGGATCAATGCCCTTTTCCACCACCTCCTTGTTGATAAGGCACTCCTGCACCCCCTGCAGGGACGGCAGGTTGTACATGACATCCATCATTATGGATTCCATGACGTTTCGAAGACCCCTTGCCCCGGTCTTTCTTTCCAGGGCCCTGGCTGCTATGGCCCGCAGGGCGTTCTGGGTGAACTTGAGGTTAATATTGTCCAGTTCGAACATCTTCTGGTACTGCTTGACCAGGGCGTTTTTGGGCTCTGTAAGGATGCGCACCAGGTCGTCCTCGGTAAGCTCTTCAAGAGATGACACCACGGGTATGCGCCCCACAAACTCCGGTATCAGGCCGTACTTGATGAGGTCAGCCGGATGAGCCATGCTGATGAGTTCGTTGGGGGTGGCCCCGAGCTGACTGCCCAGTTCGGCTCCGAATCCCATGCTGCCTTTCTGGACCCTTTCCCGGACTATCTTGTCCATACCGATGAAAGCGCCGCCGGCAATAAACAGGATATTTGAGGTATCCATGCGGATGAATTCCTGCTGCGGGTGCTTGCGTCCACCCTTGGGGGGGATATTGGCCTCTGTGCCCTCGATGATTTTTAAAAGCGCCTGCTGTACTCCTTCACCGGAAACATCCCTGGTAATGGAAGGGCTGTCGGACTTGCGGGCTATCTTGTCGATTTCATCCACGTAGATAATACCCTTGGAAGCGGCTTCCAGATCATAGTCCGCGTTCTGCATGAGCTGAACCAGGATGTTTTCCACGTCTTCGCCCACGTATCCGGCCTCGGTAAGGGTGGTGGCGTCGGCTATGGCGAAGGGCACCTTGAGCACCCGGGCCAGGGTCTGGGCCAGCAGGGTCTTGCCCGAACCGGTGGGGCCGATGAGCAG
>PWGS01000234.1 GCA_003554505.1 Desulfonatronospira sp.
CCGGGCGGCTTGCAGGCTTGAAACAAGGCAGGAAAAAAACAAAAAAGCTTCGATTCCTGCGAACCGAAGCCTTGATAATCAAAATATGGTGCCGAGGGGGAGACTCGAACTCCCACGGGGTGATCCCCACTAGACCCTGAACCTAGCGTGTCTACCAATTCCACCACCTCGGCATGTCTTTTTGTAATATAGTTTTTTCCCCTTCTTTTGACAACCCCCATTTTCATGGAAATTTTGAAAAGCTACAAACAGCTGACAATCAGCAGAAGCCTTTGTCTGACTTTCCAAACCGCAACGTACGGGAAACACCCTTGACTGCCGTTTCAAAAGATTTCACCATGCAGAAAGCCCAAAATCAAGCATAAAGGAGCTGCCCCGCTTGCAGATCAAAAAACAGGCCTTGAACATCGTTTCAGACCTTAAACGCTGCTTCCGGCCCCTTTTCATCTACCATCTTTTCTTCAGTATCCTGGCTGTCATGCTGCTGGCGCCCGCATCAGCATGGATCACCACCAGGGGCCTCACAACCACCGGGCATCCCATGATCAGCCACCAGGAAATGCTTGAATTTTTCCTGTCCCCTGCGGGAATGGCCTGGGTAATGGCAGTGGGCACCCTGACCGTGCTTATAATCTTCATCCACCACGCCGGGATGATCTATATCTCGTCCAGGTCCTGCAGCGGCCGCTACCGCCTGGCTTCCTCGGCCCTGATCCGGGTGGGGCGCAATCTGCCATCCCTGCTGACCCTGGCGCTTATTCAAGTGGCGGCTCACCTGCTCGTGGCAGCCCCTTTTATAATCCTTATGGGTGTGGTCTGGATCATTCTGCTCGGCGACTATGACCCATACTTTCTCGTCTCCCGGAAGCCTGCAATTTTCTGGATATATTGTGCGTTATGTGCCCCCGTGGCCCTGGGCATGCTTGTCTGCAACGGGCTTCTTTCCCTTCGCTGGTTCATGGCCCTGCCGATAATACTTCTGGAAAAATCAAGCCCCTTGAAAGCCTTGAGGCAAAGCTCAGGACTTGCCAGGGGATATATCAGGCGAATCGCTGTACTGGTCCTTGGCCTGGCCCTGCTGATATTCATCCTGCCCGGTCTTATAGCCGTGTTGTTCGATGTCCTGGGCGGGCTTGTCCTGGGCCTTCTCCCGGAAAGATTCCCTGTACTGGTCCCTGCAGTATTGCTCTTTATCAGCTGTTACCTGATAATCGCCATACTTATCAGCTTTGCGGGCACAGCTGCCAACAGCCTGCTCATATTCAATATTTACAAGGAGATTACCGGCTTTGAACCTGTCCCGGAAAGCTCCTTTGCTCCGAAACGGAGCAGAATACTGGCCTGGAGCGCTGAACTCATCCTCCTGGCATTCGCCCTGGGCCAGGCCGGCTTCATAGTGCACTCCTTTTTCGATTTCCAGGACCATGTCTACATAAGTGCACACAGGGGCAGCTCCATGCTGGCTCCGGAAAACACCATCCCGGCCATTGAAAGGGCCATTGCCGACGGCGCGGATTACGTGGAAATCGATGTCCGTCTCACTGCCGATAAAGTGCCCGTGCTCCTGCACGACCGGGATCTGCGCCGGGTGGCAGGCAAGCCGGTGCCCGTCTGGGAGATGGACCTGAAAGAGGTGCGGCGTCTGGACGCCGGCTCATGGTTTCACCCCAGGTTTGCCGGGGTGGGCATCCCCACCCTGGAGGAAGTCATCGAGGTAGTGGACGACCGGGCCAGGATCTACCTGGAAATCAAGCCCAGCCGGCACACCCCGGATCTCACAAGGATCGTGGTGGAGCTGTTACAGGACAAGGACTACGTGGACCGGGTCCTTCTGGGAGCAATGGATCCGGAGATACTGAGAGAAGCCAGAAGCCTGGAGCCGGAGATCCGCACTTCCCTTTTTGTACATACAGCAATAGGCGAGCCGGACAGAAGTCTCCTGGATGCCCTGGGGCTGCGCGCGGCCATAACCACGGTGCAGGATATCCAGCAGGCCCGCCGGCACGGGCATGAACTGCATGTCTGGACCGTAAACGACAGAAGGGAGATGTCCAGGTTCATAGACATGGGCGTGGACAATATCATTACCGACCGCCCCGAGGTCCTGGCCGAGCTCCTCCGGGAGCGGGCAGAGCTGTCCAATGCCGAACTGATTCTGGTGAAGCTGCGCCACTGGCTCAGAGACTAGATCCGGCATGCATTCAGGCAGAGATGCCCTGGACAGCAACCTGCTCAGGGTTGTAACTTCACGTTTCGCGCTTGACGCAAAATGGGAAGAAAATCAAAAGACGCTTTCTTCCTGTTTGCGCATAAGGACCACGTTTGCAGCCGGAACCTCCATGTTCCAGCCGAATATCCCGGCCAGAACCTCGAAGGTCCGGATTCTGTAAAACACCACATGGGTAGGATCCCGGCGGTAATACCCCTGCCCGAAGTCCTGAGAATCCTCCAGAAAACAGGTCATGATCCCCAGCACCCCGCCGGGGCGGAGCATCTGGTCCAGGAGGGAGAATTCCCGGTAAGGCCGGTGAAAATGTTCCGCGGTTTCGCTGCAGGCAATAAAATCATACTGCTGCTCCAGGGCTTCTTTGCGGGGATGAAAGAAAGCATCGTAGAGCTCCACGCGGTGCCCGGCTTCCTTGAGCATCATGGCCAGGGCCGGACCAGGGCCGCAGCCGTAGTCCAGGCCGAAGCTTTGGCCGGGAACCTTCTGCAGCAGGGGCTCTGCCAGCCTTTTCAAAAACCTCCTGTAGCCGGGATCAGCCGGGTCATTGTTGTGCTCCTGGTAGCGCTTCACTTCCTCGTTTGCATCCGGCAGCGTTTTTTCATCAAGAAAGACCGCCCGGCACCTGGAACAACTCCAGTACGAAAGCTCATTCTGCTGATAAAAAATGTCCGGATCTCCTCCAAGGCAAACCCGGCAATGCGTATCCATTTGACTTTGTTCCCCGTTTCTGTGACCTGTACCTGAAATTGTTACCAGGAAAAACAAGTATGCCCCAACCCCGCAAACAAGACCCTCAAAGCCGCCCAGATCCAGGGTTTCTACCCTTCAGGCGCGAGCTTATGCGCAAGTCCCTGCATGTTCTGGCCCTGGTCATTCCGGCCACCATGCTCCTTCTGGGCAATACCCCCTCCATGCTTATCTTTGGTTCTTTTGCCGCCCTGGGCATAGGCCTGGACATTATACGGGCCGGCAAAGCCCCTTTGAATCACTGGATTGCATATTTTTTCGGCTCTCTTATGCGCCCCCGGGAAAAGGAACTGCCGCAGGGTAAAGTGGTTGTCAACGGTGCAACCTGGGCCATGATCTCGGCCTTTATTCTGGTCCTTTTCTTCCCTGTGCAGGTGGCGGCCTTCGCCTTTACCATATTCATGCTGGGAGACGCTGCTGCTGCCCTGGCGGGACGCCGCCTGGGCCGCATCCGCCTGGGCGGAAGCACCAAGACCCTGGAAGGATCCCTGGCCTTTCTGGCAACTGCTCTGCTTATCTCCCTGTTTTTCCCGGGAATACATTTCTGGCACGGTGCGGCCTCGTCCCTGGCTGCCTGCATCGCAGAAGCCCTGCCCATCCCCCTGGACGACAACCTGCGCGTCCCCCTGGTTGCTGCCTTGGCCTTGCTGGCAGTACAGTACTTTTAACCCTCCCTGCAACATACATCCCTGTGTTGACTATCCCTGAAAAACTGTACTAAAAAACAAAATAGTCCATTATCGTGCGCAAGTCCAACCCGGACAGATCCTGTCCGGAAACTTTTCCCTGCGGCTGCCTTGACGGACTTACGCAGTACACCCCGGACAAAAAAGTATTGTCCAACCATATCACCTCGATGTTGGAGACCAGCAATGCAGATATTTTATCTGGCCCTGGCCTGTTTTCTACTTTTAAACATCCTGGCCGGGCTCTGGAGGGTCATGCAGGGGCCCACTCCTGCTGACCGCATGGTTTCAGCTCAGCTTTTCGGCACCACCGGGGTGGCCATCCTGCTGGTCCTGGCTCAGGCCCTTGAAGCCCCTTATATCCGCAATGCAGCCCTGCTTTTTGCCCTGCTCATGATCATGGCCGTTTTGTCCTTTGTGCGCAAAAGCACCCCCAAGCAAGGCCAAACAGGGGATGGACCGTGATATTCGACATTATAAGCATCATCCTTTGCCTGGCCGGAGCCTTTTTTTTCCTGGGGGGAACCGTTGGGCTTCTGCGTTTCCCGGACAACTACAGCCGGCTGCATGCCCTGACCAAGGCCGACAACCTGGGCCTGGGCTTCATCGTACTGGGACTTATGTTTACAAGCAGCGCCCTGCCTGAAATCATCAAGATGGGACTCATCTGGCTGCTGGCCCTGGTGGGCAGCTCCAGCGCCTGCTACTTCATCGGCCACTACATCTATCGTCTGCCTTCGCAGGAGGAGGAGTAATTGGCCCTGCTGCTGGACATGCTGGTGGCTTTTGCCCTGGTGGCCACCGCCTGGAGGATAATGCGCTCTCCGGGCCATTTCCAGGCCGTGGTGCTCTTTATCACCTTCGGGCTTCTTTTGTCCCTGGCCTGGGCCAGGCTGCACTCCCCGGACATCGCTCTGGCCGAGGCCGCCGTGGGCGCCGGACTGGCCGGAGTGCTTCTTCTGGATACCCTGAGAGCCGTGGCCCCGCCGGGTACAGTCAAGGCAGGGGCGCATTTTTCCTGGCTGCTCTTTCCCTGCCTGCTTCTGGCGGGTCTTCTTTCCCTGTCCATCATGCACATTCAGCCGGACATCCATGGGCTGAGCCGGGCGGTGGCGGCAGGCATGCAGGCCACCAGCCTGGAATACCCGGTCACGGCGGTACTTCTGGATTTCAGGGGCTACGACACCTGGCTGGAACTGGGGGTATTGCTGGCAGCGGTCCTGGGCCTTCTGTGCGTGCGCCGGAAAAACAGCATCCGGGCTCCCCTGCTGCCTGCCCCGGCCGAGCCCGTGGGGCGCTGGCTCATAAGCATCCTTTTGCCCATTATCATCCTGGTGGGAGGGTTTCTCCTCTGGCTGGGGGCTTTTGCCCCCGGGGGCGCATTTCAGGCCGGGGTGGTCTGGGCTGCAGGCGGAGTACTCCTCTGGCAGGCCGGCCATCCATCCCTGGGAGCTTTGCCGGGAAGCCTGTGGCGCGTAAGCGCGGTGCTGGGCTTTGCTCTTTTCTGGGTTCTGGCGGCAGCGGCCCTGATTCGAAATGAACCAATGCTCACCCACCCCCAGGCCAAGGGCTGGATCCTGGCCGTGGAATATGCCGCAGCCCTGTCCATCGCGGTATGCCTTACCAGCCTGGCTATTGGTGGACAGAAATCAGAAGTCAGAGGTCAGGGGTCAGGGGACAGATAACGAATGTAACTGTTCACCATGATAATTGGTTTTGCCAAAAAAAAGTACGCACAAAATGTGCTGAACAGTTACTAACAAATAACCGATAACCGATAACTGATAACATAGTACAAGCGGATAAAGTCATGCATGGTTTCTACATATACGCAGTAACGGCAATGCTTCTGTTCTGTCTGGGGCTGTTTGGTCTTGTTTCCCACAAAAACCTTCTGCGCAAGATCGTGGCCCTAAACGTCATGGCCGGGGGTGTATTTCTTTTCTTCATCAGCATCGCCAACCTGGACCCTTCCGGCGGAGTGGATCCCGTGCCCCAGGCCATGGTTTTAACCGGCATCGTGGTGGCCATCAGCCTCACCGCCTTTGCCCTCTGCCTGGCCCGGCGCATCCACGAAAAGACCGGACAGAACGAGCTGGACACCTCCTGCAGCATAGAAGGTGAGGACAGGTAATGGAAAGCCTGCTGATCCTGGTGCCCCTGGCTGCAGCCATGGGCTCTTTCCTGGCTCCGGGCCGGGGCATCGCCTCCTGGGGCTTTCTAACATCCCTTGTGATTCCTGCCCTGGCCGCAGGCACAGCCATGGACGTCTACCAGAACGGGGCCAGGCGTGTTTCCCTGGGGGGCTGGGCCGAACCCCTGGGCATCCACCTGCATATGGACGGCCTGAGCGTGATTTTTCTGCTCATGACCGCCCTGGGGGGAGCGTTGGTCAGCATCTACAGCGCCTTTTTCTTTGACAGGGAAAGCGCCCGCCATTTCTGGCCTCTATGGCTTCTCATGTGGGCCGCCCTCAACAGCCTGTTCATGATCTCAGACATATTCAACGCCTACGTAGTTCTGGAGCTGGTCACCATCTGCGCCGCGGCCCTGGCCGTGCTCTCCGGCAAGACAGAATCTTTGCAGGCAGGACTGCGCTACCTCCTGGTGGCCATGGCCGGCTCACTGGCTTTTCTCATGGGAGTGGGCTTTTTGTACGCCGAGACCGGCATGCTGGACATGTTCATGCAGTCCGGG
Source organism: Desulfonatronospira sp. (assembly GCA_003554505.1). Lineage (GTDB taxonomy): Bacteria > Desulfobacterota > Desulfovibrionia > Desulfovibrionales > Desulfonatronovibrionaceae > Desulfonatronospira. The sequence continues at coordinate 6,358 of PWGS01000234.1, forward strand.
GAGCTGCAGGGCGGGCCTGTCTCAGCAGCAGCCTTCGGGCTCATGACCACGGGGCTTATCATGAAGTCAGCCCTGCTGCCCTTTCATTTCTGGCTGCCCCCGGCCCCCGGCGAGGCTCCGGCTCCTGTCAGCGCCCTGCTCTCGGCCCTGGTCGTCAAGGGTTCCTTCTTTCTGCTGCTGCGCCTGTGGGTCGGGGTTTTCGAACCCGCCGGGATCACATATCACGGGGCCTACTTCCTGGGCTGCCTGGGCGTGCTGGCGGTTCTCTGGGGCTCCTACCAGGCCCTGATTCAGCCCAGGCTCAAGCTCATCATCGCCTATTCCAGCGTGGCCCAGGTGGGCTATCTTTTCCTCATGTTCCCCCTTCTGTGCACAGTGCCCGAGGCCCCCTGGGCTGAAAAGGCCTGGGCCGGGGGCCCCTACCAGGCCATATCCCACGGCCTGGCCAAGGCCGCCCTTTTTCTGGCCGCGGGCAACCTGATTCTGTCCACAGGCACCGACAGGATCCATTACATGAAAAACATCGCCTCCCGCCTGCCCATGACCACCTTTACCCTGGGCCTGGCCGGCATAAGCCTCATGGGCCTGCCTCCAAGCGGGGGCTTCGTGGCCAAGTGGATGTTCATGCAGGCCATCCTGGAGAGCGGGCAGTGGTGGTGGGCGGTTGCCCCGGTCCTGGGAGGGCTGCTCACAGCCGGGTATGTCTTCAGGATTCTGGGGCATGCCTTTCTGCTGGCGGAAAAAGAGGTGCGCATGCTTCCTGTACCCTTTGTCCTGGAAAAAATCCCGCTGATTCTGGCCCTTTGCTCCATCCTCATAGGTTTCCGGGCCGAGGAAGTCATTTTCCTGCTCCAGGAGCATATGCTCTGGACGCTTGAGTTGGAGGGCACACCATGAACCCTGGTTTCTGGCTGCCCCTGCTGGTTCTTTGCAGTTCCCTTTTTGCGGGCATTATCATCTTCATGCTTGATGAAAGCCGCAGCAGGCTGCGCACCACCCTGAACCTCTTTGCCGCGGCCTTCAAGGTAGTGGCTGTGCACTACATGGCCTACAGGCTGCTGGTGCATGGAGAGATGCACGAGGTGGGCTTCAGTATGGGACTTGGCTTTGAGTTTCTGCTCAAGGTGGACTTTCTGTCCCTCATGTTTCTGGCCCTGTCCAGCAACCTGTGGCTGGTGACCACCCTGTACGCCGTGGGCTACCTGGAGGGCTCGCCCAACCGGAGCCGTTTTTTTGGTTTTTTCAGCCTGTGCGTCACCGCCAGTACCGGCATCGCCATGGCCGGCAACCTGATAACCTTTTTTATTTTTTATGAATTTCTGACCCTGACCACCTACCCCCTGGTGGTGCACCGCGAAACCAGGCAGGCCCTGGAAGCCGGGCGCAACTACCTGTGGTACACCATCGGCGGCGGTTCAGTATTGTTTGTGGGTATTGTCTGGCTGCATGTCCTGGC
>PWGS01000174.1 GCA_003554505.1 Desulfonatronospira sp.
CTTCTCCTGCAACATCCTTGTGTATCCCCAGGGGAAAGCAGGGTATCATCTCATTGTCCACCCGGGCATTGGCATCCAGGGCATTCATGCGCCAGTTGGTGGGACAGGCGGCCAGAAACTCAACGAAACCGAAGCCCAGTTTCTGCTCCTGGACCTTGAATGCCCTGCGCAGGGCTTTTTTGGCCTTTTTCAGGTTCTTAATGTTGTTCACCGCCACCCTGGCTGCAAAACTCACCCCCTGCAGCCTGGACATTATCTCGGTCATCTGCATGGGAAACCCGTCGGTGCCGGGCTGTCTGCCCAGGGGAGTGGTGGTGGTTTTCTGGCCCAGCATGGTTGTGGGGGCCATCTGCCCACCGGTCATACCGTAGACGGTATTGTTCACGTAAACCACGGTGATTTTCTCGCCACGGTTGGCGGCGTGCATGATCTCGGCCAGCCCGATGGAGGCCAGGTCCCCGTCACCCTGGTAAACCAGCACCAGGCTGTCCGGTGAGCTTCTCTTGACCCCGGTGGCCACTGCCGGAGCCCTTCCATGGGGAGCTTCCAGGGTGTCCACCAGTACGTAGTTGTAGATAAAGGCGCCGCAGCCGATTGCAGCCACGCATATGCTTTTCTGAGCCAGCCCGGCATCTTCCAGTCCGGAGGCCAGCATCTTGTGCACAATGCCGTGATGACAGCCCGGACAGAAATGCGTGGGCACATCCGCCAGAATATCCGGGGATTTGTAGGCCAGTACTTCCTGCATGTTGTTGCTCCTTGAATATCTTAAGCCGGGTTCGACTTTGCGGGCAAAAAAATATAAGTCTTGGGCTTTTAATGCCCCGGCAAACCCGCACGTTTATCCTGTAAGTTCCTTAAGTATGGGCTCCTCGAAATCCTCAGGGGTAGGCAGATTGCCGGGCAGGTGTCCATAAAAACCGCTTTCAGCCAGTCCGCAGATGGACAGGCGCACATCCTCCACCATCTGGCCCATGTTGTGCTCAATGGTCATAAAGCGTTTGCCCTGGCGGGCCAGATCCTGCAGAGCAGGCGCAGGAAAAGGAAAAAGGGTTATGGGGCGCAGGAGCCCTACCATATGGCCCTCCTTGCGCAGCTTACGCACTGTAGACTTGACGATGCGCCCCATGGAACCGAAAGCCACAACCACAAGCCGGGCGTCAGAGGTAAAAAACTCTTCGTGCCGGCATTCCTTGCGGGCCTTTACATACTTTTCCTGCAGATCCTGGTTGTGCCTGCCCAGAGTACCCTCGGCCAGGCGCAGGGACCGGATGATGCGGGGGCTGCGCTCCCCGAAGCCTTCAAGCCTCCAGGAGGCCGCCTCCTGCGGATCCGGACCGGATGGATCCCGGGTGTCAATGGGCTCCATCATCTGACCCAGGATGGCGTCCCCCAGGATCATTACCGGGTTGCGGTACTCAAAAGCCAGGTCAAAGGCCTCAAAAGTCAAATCATAAGCCTCCTGCACACTGCCCGGGGCCAGCACGATCTGGCGGTAGTCCCCGTGGCCGCCGCCCTTTACCGCCTGGAAATAATCCCCCTGGGAAGGACCGATATCCCCGAGTCCCGGCCCGCCCCGGCTGATATTGACGATGACCCCGGGCAGATCGCTGCCGGCCATGTAGGATATGGCCTCCTGCTTCAGGGATATGCCCGGGCTTGAGGATGAAGTCATGGCCCGCACCCCGCACGCCCCTGCCCCCAGAAGCATGTTGGCAGCGGCGATCTCGCTTTCGGCCTGGATGAACTCTCCCCCTGATGCCGGCAGAACTCTGGACATGTACTCGGGTATGTCATTCTGGGGGGTGATGGGATAGCCGAAGTAGCACCTGCAGCCGGCTGCGAGCGCCCCCCTGGCAACGGCTTCGTTGCCTTTGACGAAGATCCTAGACATGCTCCTCCTCCAGGGTCTTTGCGCCGGTTTTGTCCTTTTTGCTGCGGTAAACCGTAAACACCTCGTCCGGGCAGATCTCGGCACAGAATCCGCATCCCTTGCATACGCTCATATCCTGGTTCTTCACCCTTATCACCTTGTAGCCCTGTCTGTTGGGACTGTCCGACTGCTCCAGCATATCCACCGGGCATACAAGGGTACACAGAAGGCATCCCTTGCATCTCTCCTCACGAATTATAATCCTGGACATCTATATCCTCCCCGGATCAAATAAACTTATTTTATAAACATGGCATCACCATAGGAAAAAAAACGAAAATTCTTGTCCCTGGCGTATTGATAACTCTGCAGGACTTTTTTTCTTCCTGCAAAGGCGGATACCATAATCAAAAGGGATGAGCCGGGCAAATGAAAATTGGGGATGAGCTGATCCACAACCTCAAACCTGAAGCCCGGATAGATATAACTATCAGTCCAGCCTGTAAAGGGTTCCACCCGCCCTTTCATCTTGAAGACGCTCTCCAGGGTGCGCACCGTGGTGGTCCCCACCGCCACCACCCTGCGCCCCTTTGACCTGGCCCGGCGTATGCTCTCAGCCGCCTGCCCGTCCACCTCGATGTACTCCGGGTGCATCACATGCTGCCTTATATCCCTTGTCTTCACCGGGCTGAAAGTCCCGTAACCAACATAAAGGCAGACTTTTGCCCACTTACACCCCATATCCTCCAGCTTTCGGCAAAGCTGGGGGGTAAAATGCATGCCCGCAGTGGGTGCCGCCACCGAGCCCTGTTTTTCCGGGTCGGCATAGACTGTCTGGTAGCGATCAACGTCTTGGGGCTCATCCTCTCTCTTGATGTAGGGAGGAAGCGGAACATGACCGAAACGCACAAAAAAATCCCCCAGGTCCCCGGTCCAGAAAAGATCTCCCTCGGCCCTGCCCTGGTCCAGGTCCTGTACGAGCCTGAAGCGCACATTTTCTGCAAAATAAACCCAGTCCCCGGGCCTGGGGCGCCTGGAAGCCCTGACAAGACACTCTCCCCGGGCCTTTTTTTCCCCTTTTTCCCAGGCCGGGCTGATAAGAGGGAGCGGTGTAAGAAGTAAGAACTCCACCGCCCCGGAGCTCTCTTTGCGGCCCATGAGCCTAGCCGGCAGAACCTTTGAACTGTTCACCACCAGAAGCGACCCCGGCTCCAGGTGACGGTGGATATTCTCGAAGCGGTCCTCCTGCATGTCGCCGCCCTGCCTGTCCAGGACCAGAAGCCTGGATTCGCTTCTGCCCGGAGCAGGCCTGGACGCTATCCTGGACGGATCCAGCTCGTAGTCATAATTTTCAAGGTCAAAATCTTCGGAAATGGTCATGGCCGGCTTGTATTGCAATTTCTCCCTGAAATCCACCCAAAAGGTTCTCCTGAGATGCCCCCAAAGTCATGAGCCTTCCCATAATTGACAGCATGCCTAAAAATCAATACTCAAGCCGGGAAATACGGTATAAACTTTTCTTTAAAGGTATATAAGGAGCGGACATGGCCGAACCCAGGTATTGTCTCCGGGTGAGCTCGGATTTCAGTTCATCGCATCAACTCCGCAACTACGGGGGAAAGTGTGAAAGCCTGCACGGGCACAATTTTCAGGTGCAGATCCAGGTGTGCGGAAAAGAGGTTGATCCGGACACGGGCATGCTCATGGATTTCAAGGAATTAAAAAGCAGCCTGCAGGCTGTGCTGGAAGAACTTGACCACAAACATCTAAACGACCTCCCCCACTTCAGAAAGATCAACCCTTCCTCGGAAAATCTGGCCTGTTTCGTTTACCAGGAGTTAAAAGCCCGTCTGAGGGACAGGGGCGTGTACCTGGACTGGGTCATGGTGGCGGAAAAAAACAGTTCCAGGGCCTATTACAGCGAAACATGACCGCACTCAGGTGCGGTTTGATTCCGCGGTGCTGCCACCTGCAGTTTGCTCAGCCCGGCATCGTACTTATTGCGTGCCCGGTACAACCCTCGATGAGTGGTTTTAAAAAATCCACGGCTAACCTCGAAGAACCCAAAAAACCATCCTATTTTCTGTAAATCTTCAACAGGTTGGTGGGAGAGCTTTCCAGCCCGGCCTTGGGGTGTCCTGCGGTTATAACCAGGTCCTCGCCGCTCATAAAGCCGGAAAATTCTTCCACGAACTTTTCGGTGCGCTGCAGATGATCATGGGGCTGTTCTGATATGTGCATAGGCACAACTCCCCAGGAAAAGTTCATGAATTTCTGGGTGTCCCACCTGGGGCTTAAGCCGAAGATGGTCTGTCTGGGCCTGCAGGAGCTGATCAGCCTTACTGTTGCCCCGGAATCGGTGTGCGCCACCAGGGCCTTGCTCCCGATCTTGTCGGCCAGAAGACATGCGTTGTACCCGATGAAATTTTCCGAAACCTGCTTTTTGGGTTCCAGAGGGCTTGTGCCCAGCTCAAAGAAGAACTTCTCGGCCTCCTCTGCAATCTCCCGCATGTATCCCACCGCCTGCACCGGATACTGACCTATGGCGGTTTCTTCGGAAAGCATGAGGCAGTCGGTGCCGTCCAGGACAGCGTTGGCCACGTCCGTGGTCTCGGCCCGGGTGGGCATGGGATTGCTGACCATGGAAAGGAGCATCTGGGTAGCCACTATCACCGGCTTGGCCGAGTGGTTGCACGCGGCAATGATCCTCTTCTGCAGAGGGGGCAGGGAGGACAGCGGGCATTCAAGACCCAGATCTCCCCTGGCCACCATGATCCCGTCGGCAATTTTCAGAATTTCTTCCAGACGGTTGACCGCCACCTGTCTTTCCAGTTTGGCGATCACAGGGATCCAGCGGCCTTTTTTCTCTATGACATGCTTGGCGCTGGAGACGTCTTCAGGAGACTGCACAAAGGACATGGCTACGGCGTCTATGCCCATGTCCAGTCCGGCGGCCAGGTCTTCGCGGTCCTTGGAGGTAAGGGCTGCAATGGAGGCCTTGAGACCGGGAAAGGTTATGCCCTTGCGCGAGGTTATAATGCCGCTGTTTTCAGACCTGATCCTGAGCACCTCTCCGTCTTTTTCCAGGACCTCAAAACTGAGTCCCCCGTCGCTGACCCGTACCTCATCCCCTTTTTTCAGATCCTTGATGATCTCCTTGTGGTCAAAGGGCAGATAGGGAGCATGACTGTTAATATATTCCGAAGGACCCATGAACAATTCATCTCCCACATTGATGTTCAGGGGAGATTCCTTGAGTTCCCCGGCTCTTATCTTTGGCCCGGACAGGTCCTGCATGATGGTTATGCCATGCTGCAGCTCACCCTCGACGCTGCGCAGGTTCCTGATGATGGGCTCAAAATCCCCGGCGCTTCCATGGGAAAAGTTGAGCCGGAAAATCCGCACTCCCTGCTCCACCAGTCTTTTGATCATGAACCTCTCGTTACAGGCTGGTCCGATGGTGGCTATTATCTTGGTATGCATTTCTTCATTCCTTTTTTCACCCGCAACATTAAATCCGGGAGGTTTTTTTTATAGTTGGACGCCTTTTACAGGCCACAGGATGATTTTGTGATTGTACCACAAAAATTTCAAATTTTAAAATTCAAATATAATCGATGGTTAGCTGAAAAACCACTTAAAATCAAGTTAAGCAGGCCTGAAAATTTCATTTTATGCTTGACTTTTCCTTGCCTGAAAATAAACAAGGTGGTAAATAGTGGTAAATAGTGGTTAGATAATTATGTTCAGAGGACACAGCCAAAGAAGCATAGACCCCAAGGGACGGCTCATGCTGCCTCCCGAATTCAGGGAAACAATCCTGGAGCACTCTCCCGAGGGGCGGGTAATGCTTACCAATTTTGACGGCTGTGCCGTAGGCTATCCTTTACCTGAATGGGAGAGAATTGAACAGAGTTTTAACCAGCTAAATATGGCTAATCGCAAATTCAGGGATTTCCACCGCTTTTTTATTTCCGGGGCGACTGAGGTCAACCTGGACAAACAGGGCCGCATCCTTGTACCGCCTTATCTGAGCTCATACGCAGGAATGAACAAGGAGGTCATCCTGGCCGGAGTGGGAAGAAAATTCGAGATCTGGGACATTGAGCGCTTCGAGATGCAGCGCAGGAAGATGGAGCAGGACTTTGACGGAATAATGGATTCCCTGGCGGAAAACGGATTCGAACTCAGGTTTTAAAATAACTCCCGGTTACCACCGGAGCAGGCAAAAACCAAAAAGGACGGGAATTATCCGTGCATGCTCAGGATATGCCATATTATACCCACCAGCCGGTAATGCTTGATGAGGTCCTGGAAATTCTGGGTCCTGTTCCTGGAGGACGCTACCTGGACGGTACACTGGGCCTGGGCGGGCATTCTCTGGAGATTCTCAAAGCCTGCGCCGGGCACTGCAGCATTCTAGGCCTGGATATGGACCGGGAAGCTCTGGAACTGGCCGCAAAAAACCTGGGAGAATACCAGGACAGGATCCACCTGGTCCAGGATGCCTTTCACCGCTTTGAAGAGCATGTCCGGGAACTGCAGTGGCCCGGCCTTGACGGCGCCCTTCTTGACCTGGGCATGTCCTCTCTGCAGCTGGACAAAAAGGAAAAAGGATTCAGCTTCATCCATGACGGACCACTGGACATGCGCATGGGCCAGGCGCAGGGTTTCCCTCCGGCATCCAGCCTGGTGCATAACGAATCTTTTTCCAGGCTGAAAAAAATAATCTATGAGCTGGGTGAAGAACCCATGGCTCCCAGAATAGCCAGGGCCATAATCCAGGCCAGGGAAAAAGAATCCATCGACACTACCCTGGAACTGGCCCGGATCGTGGAACTGGCCTACCCGGCCCCAAGAAGACGGGCCTCCAGAAATCACCCGGCCACCAAAACATTTCAGGCCCTGCGAATGGCTACAAACAAGGAACTGGAAAGCCTGCGGGAGTTTCTGGAGAACATCGCCCCCTGGCTCAGACCCGGGGCCAGACTGGTGGTAATTTCCTATCATTCCCTGGAAGACAGGATTGTAAAGCAGTATTTGCGCAGGCAGGCATCTGCCTGCATCTGTCCCCCAAGATCTCCGGTATGCAGCTGCAGCCACAAAAAAACCATGCTTATTTTGACCAAAAAGCCCCTGACAGCCTCACAGGAAGAAATTAGCCGCAACCCCAGGAGCAGAAGCGCCAAATTGAGGGCGGCTCAAAGGGTTTAAGGGCATGGGGCATGGGGCATGGGGCATAGAGCATGGGGCTTGGGGCATAGGGTGTGGGGAAGAAGGCCGGGGAGTACAGGGGTTGCGCAGAAAGGACGTGAAGGGAGAACAAAGATATCTATCCGGCTGATTTGGGATCTGAAACATGCCTGAAAAGAAGAAAACAAAAAAATCGGCTGGTTACAAGTTGCTGGCGTTCATGCTGCTGGCGACATTTATTCTGGGCATGGCCAAGGTCTGGGTGACTGTGGAAAGAGTGGACATGGCCTACCGCATGGAAAGGCTCCAGGAAGAACACCGGGACAACAGGGAACTGCGAACCAAGTTGTCCATAGAACAAAACAACCTCCTGTCTCCCTACAGGCTCAGACAGTTCGGCCGGGAACACGGCCTGACCAAGCCCGGGGATGAACAGGTCCGCAAAATCAGGAAGTAAGTCAAGGATATGCCCAGACAGGACCCCGGAAAGAAGACCAGGGAGGACAGCAGGGTCAAGATAGGCCTGGTACTTGCGTTCTGCTTTATCTTCTGGGGTGCCCTGTGGGCCAGGGCCCTGCAGGTACAGGTCCTTCAGGGCGAAGAACTGGCTGAGCAGGCCAACAGGCAGTACTTCAGCCAGGAAAAAATCATGGGAAAAAGGGGCGAAATCTTCGATCGCCAGGGCCGGGTCCTGGCCCAGAGTGTTCGCAGCAAATCCGTATATGCCAACCCCTTTTTGATGGACGACATTCATGCACAGGCAGCGAACCTGGGCCGGATACTTGATATTGATCCCGACTCCATACGGGTCAGGCTTGGCCGTAAAAGCAGTTTTGTCTGGCTGGACAGAAAAATAAGCGACCGGGTGGCTCATGAAGTAGCCTCTGCAGATATTCCCGGGGTTTTTATTATTGACGAGCACAGCCGGGTTTATCCCCATAAACATATGCTGGGGCAGGTTCTGGGATTTGTTGGTATGGACAATACCGGGCTGGAAGGACTGGAAAGGTCCCTGGATGAAAGGCTCAGCGGAGCGGAAATGGTCATGATCATGCAAAGAGATGCTTCCGGGCAGAGATTCAGTCTGATGCCCAGACAGCCGGATCAGCGGGTGGACGGAGAAGACGTGCACCTGACCATCGACTCCAGGATGCAGTTTCACGTGGAGCAGGCCCTGGCCGACGCTGTGGAAAAAAACAATGGCCAAAACGGCATGGCCATGGTGGTACACGTACCCACCGGTGACATCCTGGCCTGGGCCAACTATCCCTTTTTCAATCCCAACAATTTCCGCGCCTCAAGCCCGGATATCTGGCGCAACCGGGGCGCAACCGACCTCATTGAGCCGGGCTCCCCTCTGAAGCCCTTTCTTGTGGCCGCAGCCCTGGAAGAAAACGTGACCCGGGGCGATTCCCTGTATTACTGTGAACAGGGCCAGTGGAGGCTGGGCAGAAACCAGATCAAAGATGTAAAGGAATACGGGTGGCTTACTGTAAACAGGATCCTGCGCTACTCCAGCAACATAGGCGCGGCCAAGATAGGCACGGACCTGGGGCCCGGCGCCCTGCACAGTTATTTAACCAGGCTGGGCCTGGATCAGGCCACCGGAGTCCAGGTTCCCGGTCAGAGCCGGGGTCTGCTGCGCCCCCCCAATACCTGGAGCAACATGGACCTGGCCACCATTTCCTTCGGGCAGGGAATGGCCACCTCGTTTCTGCAGCTGGCCAGGGCCTACGCCACCCTGGGCAATCACGGGATTTACACGGACCTGAATCTCCTGCAGGAGAAAAGCCGCCCTGTTTCCTCGGAGCAAAGGGTTTTTTCCAGGGGGGTGAGCCGGGATGTACTGGCCATGATGCGCGACGCCGTGGAAAGAGACGGCACCGGAACCAGGGCCAGGATCAGCGGCATAGAAGTGGGAGGCAAGACCGGGACTGCGCAGAAGGCCTCTCCCCAGGGGGGATACAGCGATAAATACGTGGCTTCCTTTGTGGGATTTCTGCCGGCCATGGACCCGGAGTACATGATAATGGTCCTGGTGGATGAGCCTGAAAGCCCTTATTATGGCGGACTGGTGGCTGCCCCGGCGTTTCAGCGCATCGGAGACAGAATGCTTTCCTCGCAGAAAGGCCTGGGTCTGCGCAGGCTGGTCCTGGAGGGCTCCGGCACGGATACGGAGTCGTACACCGGAGAGTCCGGCAGGTTCAGCATAGCAGCCAGACAGACCAGGGAGGTGGATGCCTCCAGCGTGCCCGACCTGCGCGGGACCCCCCTGCGTCTGGCCGTGGAAAGCCTCATTGAGGCCGGCATAGAACCCAGGCTTGAAGGCACCGGAGGCAAGGTCCGGGAGCAGAGCCCCTCTCCCGGCGGCAACTGGGAAGGCGAAGAAAAACAGATCACCCTCAAGCTTTGCCCCGGGTCATGATAGAAAGATAGAATGATGGAAAGATAGAATGAAAAGCTGGAAAGAAGTCATAAACGAAGCCCGGGGGGGCAGGCAGATACAAAGCGACTCGCGCCTGGTGAACCCCGGGGACATATTCGTGGCCCTGCCCGGAACCAGGGTCCACGGCAACAGCTTTATCCCCGAGGCCCTGGACAGAGGTGCCGCCTTTGTCGTCGCCCGCGGCGAACCTCCCGGGCAGGACCGGTTGATCCCCCATGACGATCCCGCCCTGGCCCTGGGAGAGCTGGCCAGGGCCCACTTTGGAACCGACAGGCTGAGCATGAAGATAGTGGGAGTCACCGGGACCAACGGAAAGACCACCACCAGCTATATCCTGGAGCATCTTTTCACCTGCAGCGGATACAAAACCGGAGTACTGGGCACTGTGAATTACCGCTGGCCCGGGACCACTCTAAAATCAGGCACCACCACTCCCGAATGCCTGGACCTGCACCGCATGCTGGCCGTGATGCAGGCCCAGGATGTGCAGGTGGTCTGCCTGGAAGCCTCATCTCACGCTCTGGACCAGAAGCGCCTGGCAGGCATTGATATCCATGTGGCTGTCTTTACCAATATTTCCAGGGATCACCTGGACTACCACAGCGACATGCAGGACTACTTCCGGGCCAAGAAAAAACTGTTTTCGCCTTACAACCCCCGGAGTTTCATTGGAAACGTGATAAACATGGACGACCCCTATGGACGCGCCCTGGCCCGGGAAGCCCCCCGGATCCTGGGCTACGGGCTGCAGAAGGAGTTTTCGCCGGGGCTTCAGGGACGCCTGGTTAAAAGCACTGCCATGGGGCTGGAACTAAAATGCAGCTACCAGGACAGCTCATGGACCATCTCCTGCAGCCTGCCGGGGAACCACAACGCCCTGAACCTCCTGGCCGCTCAGGGGGCGGGGATTTGTCTGGGGCTGGAGCCGAAACATTTCGAATGCTTAAGGGAACTTGGACCTATCCCGGGACGCCTGGAAAAGGTTCCGGCCCCTGAAGGGATAAATATCTACGTGGATTATGCCCATACCCCGGACGCCCTGGAAAACGTATGCCTGGCCCTGAGAGAGCTGTCATTCAGCAAGCTTGCAGTGCTCTTCGGGTGCGGCGGTGACCGGGACCGGGGCAAACGCCCGGAAATGGGCCGGGCCGTAGCCGCGCACGCCGACATGATCTTTCTCACCTCGGATAATCCCAGGTTCGAGGATCCTGGCAGCATAATCAGGGACATTCTGCCCGGGGTTAAAGAGCATCCCTGCGTGCATGTCCATCCGGACCGCAGACAGGCCATAAAAAAAGCGGTGGCTCTCCTGGCACCGGGAGAAGCCCTGCTGGTGGCGGGCAAGGGACACGAGGACTACCAGGAAATCCGGGGAGTCAGGCAGGATTTCAGTGACATGGGTGAAATCAAAAGGGCCTTAAGCGACCTGCAGTGCAAGGCCCCCAAGCCTTGCCGTACAGAGGCGGGGTGCACATGAATATTGGACTTGGAGAAGCAGCCCGGGCCATGCAATGCAAGGCTTACCTTTCGGGACTTGAAAACGCACCTGTAAACGCTGTCAAAACCGACAGCCGCCGGACCGGCCCCGGGGATCTCTTTTTCTGCCTGCAGGGGACCAGGACCGACGGACACGGCTTTGCCCGGCATGCCGCAGACCGGGGGGCCCTGGCCATTGTAGCCCACAAGGAACTGACCGGCATTCAGGACAAGCCGGTACTTGTTGTGGACGATACCCTGAGGGCCCTGGGCAGGCTGGGCAGACACTGGAGGCTCAAAGCCGGGCCCAGGGTACTGGGCGTCACCGGATCTGCAGGCAAGACAACCACCAAGGAAATTCTGGCGGAAGTGCTTAAGACCCGCTTTGCAGTGGGCAAAAACTTTAAAAACTGGAATAATCAGCTGGGCCTGCCCCTTTCCCTGCTTATGCAAAGCGGTGATGAAGATTTCTGGATAATGGAGCTGGGCATCAATAACCCCGCGGACATGGGCGAGCTGGGAGAAATCCTGCTTCCGGATGCGGCTTTGATCCTGAATGTGGGGCCCTGCCATCTGGAAGGTCTGGGAGATGTCTGCGGGGTGGCCGCGTCCAAGTCCCGTATCCTTGATTATCTCCGGGCCGGGCACAAGGCCTTTATAAACCTGGACTACCCTGAGCTGCAGAGCGAAGTGGAAGCCAGGCCGAATCTGAACATCACCTGGTTCTCCAGCCGCGACCCCGCAGCCGCCTGCCGTGTGACCTACAGCAGGAACAACCGGTTCATCCTGCATGCCCACGGCCAGACGCGCCCGTTTGAGGCTCCGGTGCAGGGGGCCCATTTCTGCGAGAATCTGGCCGCGATCTGGGCCGGGGCCCTGGAATACGGCATGCAGCCGGACGAAATCCAGGCCGGCCTTGAAAGGGCATCGCTTCCGGAGCAGAGAATGTCCATCAGTCGTTCCGGGGACTGGATAATTATTGATGATTCATACAACGCCAACCCCATGTCCATGCAGGCCGCCCTGGAAACCGCCCGCAGCCTGGCCTCCGGGGGCAGTCTCATTCTGGTCCTGGGGGATATGGCCGAACTGGGCCAGGCCGAGGCCCGGGCCCACGAAGATCTGGGGCGCAGCCTTTGTGCAGGCGCTTTTACCGCCCTTTTCTATCACGGAGACAACCTGGAACATGTCCTGTCCGGGATGAACGGAGAAGGCAGCCGGAGGACCCATGAAATGCAGGATGTTTCATCGTTTCTCTCTGCGTGGGACAAAATGGGCTGCTCCGGGGGCGTGATACTTTTCAAGGGTTCCAGGAGGTCCGGAATGGACAGTTTTGTGCGGGCCTTCAAGGCTAAGGTGAAAACCCAGGAAACAGGGGGATAAATGCTCTATCATCTGCTTTACCCTTTAAGCCAGGAAATAAGCTTTTTCAATGTCTTTCAGTATATTACATTCAGGAGCATATACGCCCTGCTCACCTCCCTGCTCCTGAGCCTGTGGCTTGGCCCCAAGTTCATAAAGTGGCTGCAGCGCATCAAGTGCGGACAATATGTCCAGGAAGACGGACCCGATCATCAGGTGAAACAGGGCCCCCCCACCATGGGCGGAGTTCTCGTGGGCTTTACCCTGGCGGTAAGCGTTCTTCTGTGGGGAGATCTCACCAACAGGCTTGTCTGGATGTGTCTGTTCGTATTCGGAGGATTTTTCCTGGTGGGATTTTTTGATGACTACCTGAAGGTAATCAAGAAGCACAACCAGGGCCTGGGCGTCAAGGGCAAGCTCCTGGGTCAGGGAATTATCGCCCTGGGCGCGGTCTCCATTCTCATGACCCTGCCGGGATACAATACCGAGCTGCTTATACCCTTTTTCAAGGATATCAGGCCGGACCTCTTTCTTTTTTACGTTCCCTTTGCCGCAGTGGTCATGATCGGGGCCTCCAACGGGGTGAACCTCACCGACGGCCTGGACGGCCTGGCCATCGGTCCGTACATAGTCAGCGCCGGATGTCTGGCGGTATTCGTATACGTATCCGGGCATTACCACCTGGCGGATTATCTCCAGGTGCCCTACATACCCGGGCTGGGCGAGGTGACCGTCTTCTGCGGGGCCCTGGTGGGAGCGGGACTGGGATTTCTATGGTACAACGCCTACCCGGCTCAGATATTCATGGGGGATACCGGCAGCATCAGTCTGGGGGGCACACTGGGCTTCATTGCAGTTTTGTGCAAGCAGGAGCTTTTGCTCATCATCGTAGGGGGGCTCTTTGTTATCGAGACCCTGTCGGTGATCCTGCAGGTGGGCTATTACAAAATGAGCGGAGGCAAGCGCATCTTTCGCATGGCCCCGCTGCATCACCATTTTGAATTAAAAGGGGTGCCGGAATCCAAGATAATCATCCGGTTCTGGATTCTGTCCATACTCTTTGCCCTGGCGGCACTGAGTACGCTTAAGCTCAGATAGACAGGAAAAATCATGCAGGAGATGGTGCACAAAGATCAGTTGAAAGGCCACAGGGCGGTGGTAGTGGGCGCGGGCCGTTCAGGCCTGTCCGCTGCTGCCCTTCTTGGATCCCTGGGAGCCGGGGTAAGGCTCCTGGAGAAGCGAACCGGCTTTGACGCCTCGCAGCTGGAGACCAAGGGTCTGTCGGACGTGGAACTCATCCTGGGAGAGCATAGACAAGAACATTTCAAAGGCGCGGACCTGGTGGTAGTCAGCCCCGGCATCTCCCTGGCCATGGTCAGGAGCCTGTGCCCGGAAGGCCGGACCGTAATCTCGGAGCTGGAACTGGCTTCCTGGTTCATTTCCGAACCGGTCATCGCGGTCACAGGAACCAACGGCAAAACCACCACCTGCATGCTCATGCAAAACGTCCTGGAAAAGGCCGGGCGCAGGGTGTTCACCGGCGGCAACATCGGAACCCCCTTGAGCGACCATGTGCTTTCCGGAAAAAGAGCCGATATACTGGTTCTGGAGGTAAGCAGCTTCCAGCTTCAGGGCTGCAGCGGGTTTGCCCCGCACGTGGGTGTGCTGCTCAACTTTTCCGCCAACCACCTGGACCATCATGAAAGCGAGGAGGAGTACTTCCGGGCCAAGATGCAGCTCTTTGCCCGCCAGAGCCCCATGGACCTGGCTGTACTGCCCCTGGAACTGCGCGCAAGAGTGGAGAAAGATTTCAGGATCAAAAGCAATATCCCCTACTTTGCCCCCACTGGAAGGTTTGACTGCCCCGCTCTGCCCGGAGCGCACAACCAGGCCAATATGGAGGCGGCCTTACTGGCCTGCGGCTTTGTGGACGTCAGCAGAAATATTTTTGACCAGGCCCTGCAGGAATTTACCCCCCCGCCGCACAGGCAGGAGGTGTTTCTACAGGACAAAGGGGTACGCTACATCAACGATTCCAAGGCTACCACCCTGGAAGCCATGGCAGCCGCCCTCAAGGCCTTTGATGCACCCATCCGGCTCCTGGCCGGAGGCAGGTACAAGGGCGGGGATTTCTCCCTGCTGGCCCGGACCCTGCAGGAAAAGGCAGCCAAGGTTTATCTCTTCGGCGACAGCCGGGAGATCTTTGAAAACGCATGGAAGGACAGCGTGAAGATTGAATATTTCCCGGACCTGGAGCAGGCCGCGGCCCGGGCGGTACAGGAAGCAGATCACGGAGACAGTGTACTTCTGTCCCCCGGCACCTCGAGCTTTGATCTTTTCAGTAATTACCAGGAGCGTGGGGAGGCCTTTAAGACAGCAGTGAGAAAAGAGACCGGCATAACACTGCAGTGAGTCGGACATGTTGGACATGTCGGACCTGTCAGACTGGTCAGACCTGTCGGACATGTCAGACACGTCGGAGAAAACAGAGCAAAAAAACATGACCAGCAAAAAAAACGCCGCAAAAAACCAGGGGCCGGACCTGTGGCTGCTTTTATCGGTACTTATTCTGGCCGGGCTGGGACTTATGATGATCCTGAGCACCAGTGCCATCATGGCCGAGCGTTTTTATGCGGACAAATACTTCTTTTTCAAGCGCCAGGTCCTTTTCGGGCTGGCAGGACTTGTGGTCATGTACCTGGGCTACAGGATCAACAGGGATCTTCTGTACCGGCTTCGCTACCTCTGGGTGGCAGGTGCCCTTGCCCTGCTGGCGGTGACTGTATTCACCCCCTGGGGGTATGCAGCCGGAGGAGCCACCAGGTGGGTCGATCTAGGTTTTTTCAACATCCAGCCACTGGAACTGGCCAAAGTGGCCCTGGTCATTTATTTGGCCTGTTTTTTTGCTTTCAAGCAGGACAAGGTCAAGACCTTCAGCGTGGGATTTCTTCCTCCCACGGTGATTACCGGTATATTCTGCGCCCTTTTGCTGCTGCAGCCGGATTTCGGAGGGGCGGTCTACATGGCCGGACTTTTGTTTCTTCTGAGCCTGGTGGGAGGGACCAGGATCATCTACCTGTTCTCCTCCTCGGTTCTGGCGGCGATAACCGCGGCTGTACTGGTGCTGCAGTCGCCCTACAGGTTCAGAAGGTGGTTTTCTTTTCTGGATCCCTTTCAGGACGCACAGGATGCCGGCTATCAGCTGGTACAGTCTCTGTACGCCTTTGGTTCCGGTGGAATATGGGGCATGGGGCTGGGAGAAGGCAGACAGAAGCTCTTCTTTCTGCCTGAAGCGCACAACGACTTCATCATGGCCGTGGTGGGCGAAGAACTGGGTTTCATCGGGGTATCCCTGGTCTTCATCGTCCTGGGGATCCTTCTTTGGAGGGTGCTGACCATATGCATGTCCCAGGAAGAGCTGGTGGACAGGTTTGCCGGCCTGGGCATGGGGATGATCATTATCCTGGGGGCCCTTTTAAACCTGGCGGGGGTCCTGGGGGTCATACCGCCCAAAGGACTGCCCATGCCCTTTATCAGTTATGGGGGCAGCAGCCTGCTTGTGTCTTTCTTCTGCGCGGGCTTTCTGCTCAACCTATCCAGGAGCAGGTGATGCTGAACAAAGTGCTTATAGCCACAGGTGGTACAGGAGGGCACATCTATCCGGCCCTGTCCGTGGCCAGAAAAATAAAGGAGCTTTACCCCTCCTGCAGAGTGGTGTTCGCCGGGGGATTGTACGGCTCTGAAAAGGACATCATCCCGGAAGCCGGGTTCGAATTCAAGGCCTTTCCTGCCAAAGGAGTACTGGGCAGGGGAATAAAATCCCTGGGCTCCTTCTGGTGGGTTACCAGAAGTCTGGCCAAAAGCTATGTCCTGCTGCGCTCCCTGAGACCGGACGTGGTGGTGGGTTTCGGTGGATATGCCGGATTTATCCCGGTACTTACCGCCAGAATGATGAAGATACCCACCGCCATACATGAGCAGAACAGCCTGCCCGGGATGACCAACCGCGTCCTGGGACGCAAGGTTAAAAAAGTCATGCTCAGCTATGAGGACATAAATAACTTTTTTCCATCACAAAAGGTGGTCCAGACAGGAAATCCCGTGCGTACCGAACTTCTGGAGCACCGGTATGCATCACACGGGATGCACCAGCCGGGAAAAAGACTTCTGGTCCTGGGGGGCAGCCAGGGGGCCAGCGCCATCAACTCCGCGGTCCTGGAACGGCTGGATGAGTTAAAGGCCATGGAGGTCAAGATCTGGCACCAGACCGGGGAAAGGGACTATGAAAAGGGGAAGGAGGTTTACCAGGATAAGTATCCTGACGCCAGAGTGGATGCATACATACAGGACATGGCCGGGGCCTATGACTTTGCGGACCTGGTGCTCAGCCGGGCCGGCGCCTCCACCATATCCGAGCTTTGCGTGGCCGGAAAAGCCTGTGTACTCGTACCTTTTCCCCATGCCCCCCATGATCACCAGATGGTCAACGCCAGGTACCTGGAGGATGCCGGCGCGGCCATGGTTCTGGACCAGGGCTACCTGGACCAGGTCAACCTGGCCCGGGTCATTACTGATCTTTTGACCATGCCGGAAAAAATCAGGGACATGGGCAGATCCGCAAAAAAAATCAGCCGCCCCGAGGCAGCTCAAAACATAGTCAATGAACTGGTAAGCCTTAAAGCAGGAAAATAAAGTGCACAACTACATCAACCGCATACATATGGTGGGCATCGGGGGCTCCGGCATGAGCGGCATTGCCGAGGTCCTTCTGAATCTGGGCTATGAGGTCAGCGGATCGGACCTGTCCAGGGGTCCCACTGTAACCAATCTGCAGAACCAGGGGGCAAAGGTGTTCCAGGGTCATCACCGGGACAACGTGGGCTCCGCTCAGGTGGTGGTTAAATCCACCGCAGTGCGCGAGGACAATCCCGAGATCCTGCAGGCCAGGTCTGAAGGTATTCCTGTCATTCCCAGGGCTGAGATGCTGGCCGAGCTTATGCGTCTCAAAACCGGGGTGGCTGTGGCCGGAACCCACGGCAAGACCACCACCACGTCTTTCCTGGGGACCATCTTCAAGGAAGCAGGCCTGGACCCCACCGTGATCATCGGGGGCAGGCTGAACAAGTACGGCAGCAACGCCCTGCCCGGCACCGGAGAATACCTCATAGCCGAGGCTGACGAATCGGATGGATCCTTTCTGACCCTTTTGCCCATCATCAATATTGTAACCAACATCGGCGCGGACCACCTGGATTATTACCGGGACCTGGAGGAAATCCGGGAAAGTTTCGTGCGCTTTATGAACAATGTCCCCTTTTACGGGCTCAATGTCGTCTGCGGAGACGACCCGGAAATCCGCCGAGTCCTGGACCGGGTCAAGCGCCCGGTTCTAAGCTACGGTTTCCAGGAGCACAACCGGCTGCGTGCGGAGATCCTTTCCATCAGCCCGGGATCAGAGTTCAATGTGTTCCATGGCCAGCGCTTCTGGGGCCGGGTCAAGCTCAACCCCCCCGGCCGGCACAACGTGCTCAACTGCCTGGCCGCCATCGGGGTATCCATGCAGGCCGGAATAGACAAGCAGGAAATCCTGAGCTCCCTGGCCGGTTTCGGCGGCGTAGGCAGACGTTTCGAGCGCAAGGGAATAAAGGAAGACGTAATGGTTGTGGATGACTATGGCCACCATCCCACGGAAATCGCAGCTACTCTGGAGACAGCCAGGCAGTGCCATCCGGAGCGCAGACTGGTGGTGCTTTTTCAGCCCCACCGCTTTACCCGCACCAGGGATTTCTTCGGGGAGTTCTGCCGGGTCCTGGCCGGTGCGGACCTGCTTTTGCTCACGGAAATATACCCGGCCTCAGAGGATCCCATCCCCGGTGTCAACGGATGGAGCCTGGCCCAGGGGGTGATGCAGGTGGCCGGTATCCCGGTGCGCTTTTACCAGAGCCTGGATGAAGCAGGCCGCGACCTGGACAGCGTCCTGAAGCAGGGCGACCTGTTCATGACCCTGGGAGCAGGAAATGTATGGCAGGTTGGAGAAAGGTTTATCCGGGAATGAAAACAGTGCACCAGCCGGACTTGAAGAAGATGTCCACCCTTAAGCTGGGGGGACAGGCCAGGGCGGCACTTTACCCGGAAGATGAACAGGATCTGGAGGAAATAAACCGAGACTGGTCCGGCACAGGCCTGCGCTGCATGTACCTGGGCAAAGGCAGCAACGTCCTTTTCACCGAGGACAATAAAGATCTGGTACTGGTCAGATGGCAGGGGCGTACAGGACCTGAAAGCCGCGTCCAGGAAAGGGACCGGGTGGTGGTCCTGGTGGATGCCGGGTATCCCCTGCCCCGCCTCCTTGGATGGTGCACGTCCCGGGGGCTTTCCGGACTGGAGGGGCTGGCCGGCATCCCGGGCAGCGTGGGCGGGGCGGTGGCCATGAACGCCGGTTCCCACGGGGTGGAGATATGCAGCCTGTTGACCAGGATCTGGATCTGGACACCGGAGGAAGGGACAAGGCAGCTGCGGGCCGGACAGTTCAGCTACGGTTACAGGTGGTTCAAGCCGGACGGTGATCCGGGAAATTTTCTGGTGACCGCAGCTGAAATATCTTTGACACCATCCCGGACCCGGGATGTGCAGGACAATCTGAAAAGGTTCTACCTGCGCAAGAAAAGCGTTCAGCCTTTGCTGGCAGCCACCGCCGGATGCGTGTTCAAGAATCCTCCCGGCGGGGAGCCGGCCGGAAAGCTGCTGGAGCAGGCCGGACTCAGGGGCAGAAAGCATAGAGGCGGGGCCTTCTCCAGCAAACATGCCAATTTTCTGGTGAACCTGGGACACGGAAGCAGCTCCCAGGCCCTGGATCTAATCCAGGAGGCCAGGGAAAAGGTTTTTGAACTGTCGGGACATGAACTGCAACTGGAAATAAAGATAGTTTGAGGGCGCAATATTGACCGTCAGGCAGACAAGAAAAAAACGCAGTGCAGGCAGACAGCACAGTCCAAGGCCTGTGGGAGTTCTGCGCAGATTTTTTTCAGCCGTGACAGGACTCTTAGGGCTGATACTGGTCCTGGGGCTGAGTCTGGGGATACTTGTCCTGGTGAGTGCGGCCCTTATTCACGGCTATCGCTACGCCACCAGCAGTGAATACCTGGCCCTGAAAGAGATTGAAATCCAGGGCAACCAGCGCCTGACCTACGCGGAAATTCTTAGTCTCATGCAGGTGGATACAGGCATAAACATGCTCAAGCTGAATATATCCCAAATGCAGAAAAAGCTGGCAGAAAGTCCCTGGGTCAAGCAGGCCAGGGTCAGGCGCGATTTTCCGGATCAGCTGCACGTGGATATCCGGGAGAAGCAGGCCTATTTCTGGGTTCAGAACGACCACAACCTTTATTACGCAGATAAACAGGGCCGGATCATCGAACGTCTGAGTCCCCAGAGGCTTGTCTCCCTGCCGGTTCTGCACCTGCATGATGGTGCCGATGCCAGGCATGTAACCGGGATCGTAAGCACCCTGGAAAGAAGAAGTTTTCCCTTTTCCATCCAGGACGTATCCTGGATCCGCATCACCCGGAGCGGCAGGGCCCACATGTACATCCATGGACTGGACCTGGAGCTGTCGCTTGATTGCCGGGAACTTGGACCCCAGACGGATAAGCTCAACCTGGTATGGAACGATCTGCGCCGCAGGCAGGATATCGAGGCTGTAAAACGGATCACCGTGGCCGGAGAAAATGCCTGGGTGGCTTATCGCCCTCAGGCGAAACCAAAAAATTAAGGGACGCATGTATGGCCAAATCAGATTTAATCGTGGGGCTGGATCTCGGGACCACTAAAATCACAGCTGTTGTAGGGGAAATGACCCCGGAGGGTGTGGACATCGTAGGTATAGGCACCAGTCCTTCCACCGGGCTGCGCAAGGGGGTGGTGGTCAATATCGAGCAGACCGTGCAGTCTATAAAAAAGGCCCTGGAAGAAGCCGAGCTCATGGCCGGATGTGAAATCCAGTCCGTGTATGCGGGCATAGCCGGCAGCCATATCAAGGGCTTCAACAGCCACGGTGTCATAGCCGTAAAAGGCGGGGAGGTCAGCAACCGCGACGTGGAAAGGGTCCTGGACGCGGCCAAGGCGGTGGCCATCCCTCTGGACAGGGAGGTTATCCATATCCTGCCCCAGGAATACATAGTGGACGACCAGAACGGCATAGCCGATCCCCTGGGTATGGCCGGGGTGCGCCTCGAGGTGAAGGTGCATATCGTCACCGGGGCTGTAAGCAGCGCCCAGAACATAGTCCGCTCCTGTCACCGCAGCGGGCTGGATGTCTCGGATATCGTCCTGGAGTCCCTGGCCTCGTCCAAGGCGGTGCTTACCGAGGAGGAAAAGGAGATCGGGGGGGCCCTGGTGGATATCGGAGGCGGGACCACTGATGTGGCCATCTTCGGGGAAGACTCCATCAAGTACACCGGAGGTATAGCCATAGGCGGGGCCAACCTGACCAATGATATTGCTTTCGGACTGCGCACTCCCATGGTTTCAGCGGAAAAGATCAAGGTCAGGTATGGATGCTCCATGGCGGACATGCTGGAGGAAGAAGAAACAATCGAGGTACCCAGCGTCGGGGGAAGGTCTCCCAGGAAACTCTCCAGGCACGTCCTGGCCGAAATATGCGAGCCCAGGATGGAGGAACTTTTTCTTTTAGTGGACCAGGAGATCAACCGTTCGGGGTTCAAGAACTCCACCGGGGCCGGAGTGGTGCTCACCGGGGGGGCTGCCCTTATTGAGGGGGCACAGGAACTGGGGGAGCAGATCTTCAATATGCCCACCCGCATAGGGTACCCCCGCAAAGTGGGCGGACTCAAGGACGTGGTCAACAACCCCATGTACGCCACAGCAGTGGGAGTACTCATTTACGGGGCGGAAAAGGAAAGCTCGGAAAAACAGTTCCGCATCCGGGACAGAAACATGTTCAACCGCATTCTGAGTAAAATGCGCAAGTGGTTCGTGGATATAAAATAGCTCTGAAACGCTGTTTTATCTTAACCGATAAGTAAATCATCAAACTAAACGTAATCTTTCAACATGCTTTGTCTTTGCTCTTACTCCGGCAATCAGGATCGGGATCGAGAATAAATATCGAAAGGCGATGTCATCCAGGACGTACCCCGACTTTTTCGATACCAATCCCGATACCGGATCCTACAAAAGCATAATCAAGGCAATAGTTGCTGCGAAACAACAAACTGGATGCAGGAAAAATATTTTTTTCAGCTAAAAGGGAAGGAGGAAGTTATGGAATACCAGGAGATCCAGATGGACGGCAACGCCAGGATCAAGGTGGTCGGCGTCGGCGGCGGCGGGGGCAACGCTGTCAACAACATGATCTGTTCGGCCATGAAGGGAGTCACTTTTATTGTGGCCAACACCGACCTGCAGGCCCTGAAGCATTCCCAGGCGGAATACAAGATCCAGCTCGGGGAAAACCTGACCAAGGGCCTGGGTGCGGGTGCCGACCCCCAGGTGGGAAAGGAGGCTGCTGAAGAGAGCATCGATCACATCCGGGAGGTCCTGGACGGCTGCGACATGGTATTTGTCACTGCTGGAATGGGGGGCGGAACCGGAACCGGAGCCGCACCGGTCATTGCCAGGGTGGCCAAGGAAATGGGCGCACTGACGGTTGCAGTGGTGACCAAACCCTTTTACTTCGAGGGCAAGCGCAGGCGGGGCCAGGGTGAAAACGGCATATCCGAACTAAAGGAGGTGGTGGACAGCATCATCACCATCCCCAACGACCGCCTGCTCTCCCTGGCTTCAAAGAAGGCCTCCTTTCTGGAGATGCTCAAGAAGGCCGACGAGGTCCTGTACTACGGCGTAAAAGGAATTTCAGACCTTATCATGGTTCCCGGACTTATCAACCTCGACTTTGCCGACGTCAAGGCTGTCATGTCCGAGATGGGGCTGGCCATGATGGGTACGGGCATAGCCACCGGAGAGGGCCGGGCCAGGGAAGCGGCCATGAAGGCCATAACCAGCCCGCTTTTGGAAGACGTCTCCATTGACGGTGCCAAGGGCGTACTCATGAACGTCACCTGCGGAATGGATCTGGCTATCGACGAGGTAAGCCAGGCAGCGGAAATCATACACGAATCAGCTGACGAGGATGCCCAGATCTATTTCGGCACAGTATTCGATGAAAACATCGAGGACGAAATCCGCATCACCGTTATAGCCACCGGAATCGAGGATGAATATGCCTCGTCTGAGCGCACCTCGTCCAAGGTTACTGAGCTGTCCAGGGCTCAAAAAAGCCAGAACAACGCCGGACAAAGACCCAGAAACATGTCCGTTGATCCCGAGGGGAAGGACAACCTGAATATACCTGCTTACATCCGGCGCAGCAGAAACAATCAGGACCAGGCCCCCATTGAAAGTGCAAAGCAGAACAAAGCCAGGCAGAAAAAGGGAGAGGAATTCATATTCGACGAGGATGAATTCGAGATCCCCTCTTTCATCCGCAGGCAGGCGGATTAACCCCTGGGGGGAGCAGATATTCCAGGTCAAATGAAAATCAGCCTGGGTTTCCTGCAGGTTGCCTGGTTTGAGGGTTAAGGAATGAACTTACCTTTGACTGATGGGCTCTGGCAACGAAGTCAACTCCGTGAAAAAACCGGCAACAGGCCTTGGGCCTTGATTTTCAAACTTTAAATTGCGGGACAAGAACAGGGAAGATTCAATCTCAGGGCTTTTTAGGCCCAAGAGCCGGGAATGGGGAGGCAGGCTTCCTGTTGACCTGGTATTTCCTGAAGAAAGGTCTCTGGCCATGTCCACACTGGGATGGCAGGCTGTGTACATGCAGCTGGAGGAAGAGGAGGCCTTTTACGTACAGCGCTTTTTCTGGGACCGTAAAAAAGGCGGGACTGTAAACCCGGACACGGATAAAAAGCTGTCCGATTTTCCCCTTGTCTGCTTCAGCCTGACCTTTGAGGGAGACTATCTGAAGCTGATACAGAGCCTGCAGGCCGAGGGTATCGAGGTCTGCGCCGGCAACAGGGACCACTGGCCCCTGATCATGGCCGGGGGACCGGGAACCTTTATAAACCCTTTTCCTGTCATGCCCAGCCTGGACTTTATTTATGTCGGGGAAACAAAAGACACTTTTATTTACATTGCCGGAACACTCAAAAACAGTTTCCTGGAGGGAAAAGACAGACAGCAGGCCCTGAAGACCATTGCCGGCTTCCCCGGGGTTTATACTCCCGGACAGACGCACAGGGTTTCCAGACAGGTGGCTGCACCAGGCTCGCGCAGGCTTGAGACTCCGGCGCACTCGGCCTTTGTCTCCGGGCAAAGCGTGTTCAGGGACAGTTTTCTGGTGGAGATAAACCGGGGGTGCCCCCACGGATGCCGCTTCTGTGCAGCGGGCTTCGTTTACAGGCCCCCGCGTACAGCCCGCATGCAGAAACTAAAGGATCTGATATCCGGAATACGTCCCGGGAAGGTGGGCCTGGTGGGCACAGCCCTGACGGACTGGCCTGACCTGGAGGACTTTCTCAGGTGGCTGGAAGCGCAAAAAATAAAATTTTCCCTGTCCTCCATGCGCTCCGACGGACTGAACCGGAGTTTTCTCGAATTTCTGCGCCGAAGCGGCACCAGGAGCATAACACTGGCAGTGGAGGGCATAAGCCGGGACCTGCGTGCGGCTGTAAACAAGCACTTTGACCGGGAAAAATTTCTCCAGGCCGTGGAAGAGATAAGCAGGCTGCAGTTCAACACGCTGAAACTCTATTTCATCCTTGGGCTGCCCGGGGAATCCGGCAAAGATTTTCAGGATCTGGAGCAGTTTCTGGAAGAAATACAGCAGGCCAGATTCAAAGGGATGGGCAACAGGAAAAAAGGCATCGGGCTCATAAAGATAAGCGCTTCCATGTTTGTGCCCAAGCCATGGACCCCGCTGCAGTGGTCAGCCATGATTTCCAGGCAGGAATTCGAGTCCAGATGCAGACAGTTCAAAAAACTCTGCTCCCGGCACAAGGCGGTGAGGTTTGCCTCTGAAAACCCGTTTCAGGCCCGTATCCAGGGGCTTCTGGCCCGCGGGGACGAAAAAGTGCACGAACTTTTACTCCTGGCGGCTGAAAACCAGGGCAGCTGGAAAAAGGCCCTGGACAGGTGGTCCATGGACATGGAACATTATATAGACAGGCAGATACCCCTTGAGGAAAACCTTCCCTGGGAAAGGCTGGACATCGGGGTGGAAAAGGAATATCTCAAGCGCGAATGGCGGAGATACTGGCAGGGAAGCTTGACTTCCCCCTGCCCGGATATGGAATGCAGCCAGTGCTGCAGGTGCGGAATGCAGGCCTAGAAGTCAGAGGTCAGAAGTCGGAAGTCAGATAGCAGAGGATCACGCTATAAACCCAGGGAGCTTTTATGCCTTATATTCCTGAAAAACGCAGAAAGGTATTCGACCCCCTTCTGGAGCAGCTTTCCCGGGAAGTCCAGACCCAGGGGGAACTCAACTACTGCATTTACAAGCTTTCCAGGCTGACAGCCCAGCGTATGGGTTACAGCTACGACAATCTGAGCATGTGCTCCAGCGCCATGGAACACGCCAAGCTGGAATGGTACCGCAAGGTCCTGGCTCCTTACGAGGACGAAAAAATCCGTGAGCACGGCGACATTTAAAACAGGCTCCCGGGTTCACAGGAGGTAAACGCATGGATTATTACATACCATCCTATGACAAGTCGCGGATCAGGTACAGGCGCAAACGCAGCAAAAAACCCCTGCTGCTTCTGGCCGCCTGCGTTGCCCTTACTCTGACATACATGTTGTCCGGGTTTGATTTCATCGAAACCAGAAAACATGAACAGTCCCACAAGGAAACAACCTTCAAAAGCCTGACCGTTGAACAGTCCATCCCTGAAACTTCCGGTGTGCAGGCTTCCGGGGGGACCGGATCCGCATCAGACCCCGCATATCCTGAACCCGTAGCGGGCAGTGCCGATGAAGCCCCTGCAGAACCGGACACCGAAGCCGGAACAGACATGCTCCTTGAGGCCGGGGACAAAGAAAAGCCGGATGCCAGATTTTCAGAAAAAAACATCAAAGTCTCTTCCGGAGACACCCTCATGGGGCTTTTGAACGGTGAGGGCATGCCCAGGACACAGGCACATGAAATCATTGAAGGGCTCTCAGAAGTCTATAATCCCCGGCGCATCCGGCAGGGGCAGGAAATCCCCCTGGTCTTCCGGGAAGAGGATGATAAGGAGCCCGTCTTTGAGGCCATGAACCTGAAGCTGGATGCGGACCGGGACGTAAGGGTGGAAAAATGCCCTGAAAACGGGCTGGTGGCCACTGAAGAAAAGCGTGAACTGGACACCAGGACGGTCGTGGCCAGGGCGGAGATAACTTACAGCCTGTACAACGCCGCAGTAGGCTCGGATATGCCCCTGCGGGTGCTTATGCAGATGATCCGCGCCTATTCCTTCGACGTGGACTTTCAGCGCGATATCCGACCCGGGGACTTTTTTGAAGTCATGTTCAAGGAAAAGCTGGATCAGGATGGAAATTTTGTCCGGGGCGGATCAGTCCTATACGCCAAACTGCACACCCGGGGCCGTGACCTGCCCATTTACCGTTACGAAACAACGGACGGGGAAGTGGATTTCTTCAACCCGGACGGGGAATCGGTGCGCAAGACCCTCATGGTCACCCCCATTGACGGGGCCAGGCTGACTTCCGGATACGGCAAACGTCGTCATCCCATACTGGGCTACAGCCGGATGCATCAGGGCCTGGACTTTGCAGCCCCCACCGGCACACCCATCATGGCCGCCGGGGACGGAGTGGTGGAGTACGCCGGGCGCAAGGGAAACTACGGCAACTACATCCGCATAAGGCATCCCAATGA
The DNA here is from genome assembly GCA_003554505.1 of Desulfonatronospira sp. Lineage (GTDB taxonomy): Bacteria > Desulfobacterota > Desulfovibrionia > Desulfovibrionales > Desulfonatronovibrionaceae > Desulfonatronospira. Next base: position 26,251 of record PWGS01000174.1, read on the forward strand.
ATACCACACTGTCTACGCCCATTTAAGCCGCTTCGGCTCCGGCATACGCCGGGGAGCCAGGGTCAACCAGGGGCAGACCATCGGTTACGTGGGCTCCACAGGCATGTCCACGGGACCGCACCTGCATTACGAAGTCCATCACCGGGGCAGTCACGTCAATCCCTCCACGGTGGATACTCCTCCGGGGCGCACCCTGGAAGGCGAAGAGCTGGAACGCTTCAAGACGGCCAGGGAAGATTTGGAAACCAGGTTCGCCTCGTTAAAGGAAAAGGATGAGGACACAATGGCCAGGCTGGATTAAGTTTTTATGCAGCACCACCACACCTCTGAACCGGATGGGATTTTAACAGATCATCTGCACCTTTTTACTGCTTCACCTCTGCCGGGGCCGGTACTGGACCTGGCCTGCGGCTCCGGGAGAAACGGCCTTTTTCTGGCCGGACAGGGACTGGAGGTTTATTTCTGGGACAAAGATCCCGCCGGCCTGCAGAAGATCAGGGACCTCGCCCGGGGAAAAAAGCTGAAGGTACACACCAGGGAAGTGGATCTGGAAGCAGAGCCCGGCAGCACCCTGCCCAGAAACTTTTTCGGAGGGGTGCTTGTTTTCAGGTATCTGCACCGCCCCCTGCTGCCGGAGATAAAAAACGCCCTGCGTCCCGGGGGGATAATCATCTATGAAACCTTTACCTCCAGCCAGGCCATGCTTGGACGGCCCACCAACCCGGATTTTCTTCTCCGGGACCGGGAACTCTACTCCTGGTTCCAGGACTGGGAGATCCTGCATTACTTTGAGGGCAAAACCCACAGCCCGCAGGAATACCTGGCCAGTCTTATGGCCCGTAAACCAGCTTCAGCACAGACTTGAACTGGAAAATCACCCCCCAAGAGACTTACGGCTACTCGTACAGGTCTTTTAGCCGCCTGGATTTTTGGGGACTCCAATACGGACAGAAGGCCGGTTTCCCCTGCATAACCAGCTGCATGCACACGTCCCTGCAGCCGGGATCGCATATCACCAGGTCATCCTCCCTGTCCTGTCGCACCTTCTCAGGCCACTCGGGATCTGCCCAGAGCACCCTGGCCAGGCCCACCAGGTCGGCCCTGCCCGAGGAAAGAACCTCCTCGGCGACATGCCCCAGGGCAATACGGCCTGCAGCAATGACCGGCACCCTGACCTGATCTCTGATTTCACCCGCCAGGTCGGCCATGTATCCGGGCTTCTTGGCGGCCTTGACCACCTCGGGCATGGAAAAGGACTCATAAGTCCCGCCCATAACCGACAGGTATGCAGCGCCGGTATCCGACAGCCTTGACGCCAGAGGTCCGGACTCTTCCAGGGTCAGCCCGTCAGGGAGCCATTCATCCGCCAGAAAGCGGTACCCTACAGGTTTATTGCCCGCAGCTTCCCTGACCGCCTGCATTACTTCCAGAGGAAAGCGCATCCTCTTTTCCAGGGATCCGCCGTAATAGTCTTTTCTCTTGTTGGTTCTCGGTGATGCGAACTGGGCCAGGAGATAACCGGTGCCGCCATGCAGCTCCACCATGTCGAACCCGGCCTTGAAGGCCCTTTGGGCGGCCCGGACAAAGCTGTTCCTGATCTCTTCAATCTCCTCAAGGGTCAAGGCCCTGGGAGTCCTGCCGAAAGTATTTACTTCCGAAGGAGCCACCGCCTCCTGAACGCCTGCAAATCTCCCTGCATGATTGATCTGCAGGCAGGCCAGGGCCCCTTCATTCTTTATCGTTTCGGCCAGCTTTACCAGGCCGGGCAGGTTGTCGTCCGTATCCGCCCTGATGGTCCGGTTTGAACCACTGCCAGCGGGATGATCCACAGTGGCGTTCTCCACGGTGATCATGGCCGCCCCTCCAGCAGCCATCATGCGGTAGTGCTCCAGCAAAAGAGGCGACACAGTGCCTCCCTCCCCGGCATAGCCCAGGTACAAAGGAGCCATGGTGATACGGTTCTTGAGCCTTTTGCCCCCGACTTCCATTGGTGAAAACAGGGTCGTATACATTTAAAATCCTCCTGTGGGTTATTTTTTCCTTGAACAGTCAAATGGTTATCTTCCCACTATTACAAAAAAGGATGTAATATTCACCATCTGATAAAATTGGTCAATCTATGCGCACCGCTGATATCCAGGGTCCGGGGGCTTTGCAAACCGGGCGTAAACTGTCTGAACGACGTAGGAAGCGTTGATCAAAACCGTAAA
>PWGS01000286.1 GCA_003554505.1 Desulfonatronospira sp.
CCGGAAAGTCTTTCTTTCCGGATGTTGAAGCTATTGGTTTTCTTTCCGGAAACGAGGAGCTTTTTCTTTTGGCAAGGAAATCAAGCAATTATGAGGAGGCGTATCTTAATACGTTGACGAATAATTGTGCAGATTGACCACGCGAGGCGCGTGGCAGGCTCAGCCAAAAGAAAAAAGAACCGTTTCCGGATGAAAACTAAAAAACGCCATCGCCAGTGAACCTGGCGGAAAAAATGATGTTTTCAAAGATTTTAAACGCTTCTAACGTAAAAAGCCAGTGCTGCGGGCATGAAAGCGCTGCAGAAGACAACTTACCACTTTCATGGCCTGGCTGGCATGCCATAAGAAAAACAAATTAGAAAAATCAATAAGTTAGGTTTAAGTGCTGTTGCAGTTGAACATGTCATTGGACTTATGGCAGTTTCATCTCATGGGTACCGCAAAATTTTTGGAAGAACAGGCAAACAGAGACAATCTAAAAAAAACACCTTTTTAAATCAACTTAAACTTTCAAGCATGAAAATATCCTTCTCTTTTTGAACTTTACAATCAGGCGGCAGGTGTTATTTTATTTTTTTAATCCAGCAGCCTTTTGACAATATAAATAATAAACCCGCTTTGAAATAACGCTTTATCCAACCCAGCAACCCTTTTTATTTGGAGGAACAATGCGCTTACATATCCGAACTTTTTTATTGTTGACGTTAATTTTTCTCTGGTCCGGCAGCATTGCAGGGGCTTCTCTGCCGGAGTTCTCCGACTTGGCTGAAAATGCGGGACCGGCAGTGGTCAACATCAGCACTGTGAAAAAAGTTGAACGGCCCGATATGGGGGATTTTTTCCGCGGATTCCAGGATCGCGGGCATCCCTTTGAGGAGTTCTTTGACCAGTTCGAGAGATTTTTCGGTGAAAGGGAAAGACAGCCCAGAGAGCAGCGTTCACTGGGCTCGGGCTTTATCATTTCCCAGGACGGCTACGTGGTAACAAACAATCATGTAGTTGAAGGTGCGGATCAGATCAGAGCCCCCTTCAGGCTGGAAGGAGAAGAAAAAACCTTTGACGCCCATGTAGTAGGCACTGATCCGGAGACCGATCTGGCACTTATAAAGCTGGACACCGACATTGACCTGCCTACACTGGAATTCGGAAACTCCGATGATATGAAGGTTGGACAGTGGGTGGTGGCCATAGGCAATCCCTTCGGTCTCAATCACACGGTTACCGCCGGAATTATCAGTGCCAAGGGGCGGGTAATAGGCGCCGGTCCTTACGACAACTTTATCCAGACCGATGCTTCCATCAACCCCGGCAACAGCGGCGGCCCGCTTTTAAATCTGGAAGGCGAGGTAATAGGAATCAACACTGCCATAGTAGCTGCGGGCCAGGGAATCGGCTTCGCCATCCCCAGCAGCATGGCTGAAGACATTATCAGCCAGCTCAAGACCGATCAGAAGGTCAGCCGCGGCTGGCTGGGCGTAACCATACAGAACGTGGACCGGGATATCGCCGACGCCCTGGGCCTGGAAGAAGCAAGAGGCGCTCTTGTTGCCGGCGTAACTCCCGGCGACCCAGCTGAAGAGGCCGGCATGGAAGCCGGGGACGTGATTGTTTCTCTAAACGGCGAGACTGTTGAAGATTCCTCCGACCTAACCAGAAAAATAGGACAGCTGGCCCCCGGCTCTGAAGCCACTGTAGGGTTCTACAGAGACGGAGAGAAAAAAGAAGTCACCGTAACCCTGGGGGAAAGAGACCTGGAAGGACTGGCTGAACGTACCGAACCCGAACCGGAAAGTGAAAAGGCGGACCTGGGGATGTCTCTTCGATCCCCTTCACAGGAAGAGGCTGAGCAGCTGGGCCTAAGCGAGCCCCAGGGCCTGCTTGTAACCGAAGTGGAACCAAGGTCCCCGGCCCACCGCGCGGACATCGCCCCGGGAGATCTGATCCTGCAGGCCAATGGTCAGAGGGTGGACAGCACGAGTGAGTTCTTCACCATCCTGGAAGAAGACGCCAGACCCAAGCAGGTGCTTATGCTGCTGGTAAACAGGCAGGGGCAGAATATCTTCAGGACCATACCGCTGCGGGATTAACAACCCGAAAAAAATGACAGGCGGCATGTCCAGTTGGACATGCCGCCACAAAGACAAGACTAATGAGCAAAACCTACAGCATCAAATCCGGATGCAAGATTAATCTTTACCTAAAGATACTGAACAGGCGCCGGGATGGTTATCACAACCTGGACTCCCTGTTTTTTCCCCTGCCCTGGCCCAGAGATTATATCGACATCTCTCTTAGATCATCCCCGGGCATCTCTTTGCGGGCCTGTCCCAAAAGCATGGAAAACAGCCGCAATATTCTTTTGCGCACTTATGAACTCTTTGCCGCAGCCACAGGATTCCGCCCCGGTCTCAAAGCATACCTGAGCAAAAACATACCCGTTGGTGCCGGGCTCGGCGGGGGCAGCTCCAATGCCGCTGCCTTTCTGCTTTTCCTGAACAACCTCAATAGATCCGCGGCCCTGAAAAGGGAAAACCTCCTGGAACTGGCTTCAAAACTTGGGGCGGACGTGCCTTTTTTCATCTATAACAGACCCGCCCGGGTCACGGGTAAAGGAGAGATTGTCTCTCCGGTTCACATCGACCTGCAGAGACTGCATGTGCTTGTCATCTGCCCCGGAATAAGCATAGATACTGCCTGGGCGTATCAGGCCCATGACCATTACATGAAAGCCTCCTGCCCGCCTGATGACTCAGTATTGACATCCGGACCCTTAAGAGATAATAAGTCGCTTTTTGAGCGGATAACTCTCAGCAACAGCTTTGAAAGAACAGTATTTGCTGAATATCCCAGGCTTGGAACCATAAAAACACAGATGCTTCAAGCCGGGGCCAGCGGTTGTGTTCTGAGCGGCTCAGGGTCCAGCCTGTGCGCCTTCTTCCGCAAGAGAGACAATCTTTTGCGGGCCTGCAACACCCTTGACCGTCAGAACGTTTCCTTTTATTATTCCAGGATCAATTGATGGGGCGTAGCCAAGCGGTAAGGCAACGGGTTTTGGTCCCGTCATTCGGAGGTTCGAATCCTTCCGCCCCAGCCAACAAAGAGGACCAGGTCAATGCCCGGACACAGGGAATTGAAAATTATCACCGGCAACGCAAACCCTGAACTCGCCAGAGGAATATGTGACCACCTGGGGATGACTCTGAGTCCTACCCTGGTCTGCACTTTCAGCGACGGTGAGAGCAGGGGCGAAATCGGAGACAATGTCAGGGGCGATGATGTTTTCGTGGTACAGCCCACATGTGCCCCGGTCAATCACAATATCCTGGAACTCTGCCTCATGCTGGATGCCCTCAAAAGGGCCAGTGTGGGCCGTGTTACAGCTGTTATACCCTATTACGGATATGCCCGTCAGGATCGCAAGGTCGTTCCCAGAGTTCCCATAAGCGCCAAACTGGTTGCCGACTTCATCTCCGCTTCCGGTGTTAACCGCATACTGACTATTGATCTTCACGCTGGCCAGATCCAGGCTTTTTTCAACATCCCGGTGGACAACCTCTTTGCCGCTGAAGTACTTTTGACCTACCTGAAGCAGTTCGGGGATCAGGCTGTAGTGGTCTCACCCGATGCCGGCGGTACGGAAAGAGCCAGGGCTTACGCCAAGAGAATCGGAGCGGAGCTGGCTATAATCGACAAGCGCCGGGACACTCCCAATACAGCCCAGGCCATGCGGGTCATAGGCGATGTCAAGGACAAGGTGGCCATAGTCCTGGACGACATGATCGACACCGGAGGCCCCATGATGGAGGCTTCCAAGGTGCTGTCCGAAAAGGGAGCCAGCAAGGTGCTTGCCTGCGCCACCCATCCCGTACTTTCCGGACCGGCCATTGAGAGGATGGACCAGTCCTATTTTTCTGAAATAGTGGTCACGGATACCATACCCCTGAGTGAAAAAGCCAGGGCCAGCGGCAAGTTCAAGGGAATTTCCGTGGCCAGTCTGCTTGCCAAGGCCATTCACAACATTCACACGGAGTCGTCCGTGAGCGTACTTTTTTCGCATTAATGCCCGAAATTTTAATAAAAAAGATTATAAATAATACGCCGGCTGAACAAAGCAGCCGGTTTTGCACCAAGGAGTAAAAAATCACAATGTCCGAGCTTTACAATCTCAAAGTTGAAGTAAGAAACGAGAAAGGCAAGGCCGCAGCCCGGAAGCTGCGCAAAAACGACTACGTGCCCGGAGTCTATTATGATTCTTCCGGCGAGACCCTGCCTTTAAAGGTCAGGAATGGCCCCTTCTACAAGGCCTGGAACCAGGTGGGCACCACCAATGTAGTGGAGCTGGAATATTCCCACGGCGGAGAGACTTACAGAAAGCCATGTCTCATCTGGTCCATAGACCGCCATCCCTACAAAAAAGTATACATGCATGTTGATTTCTACGGGGTGGATCTTACCAAGGAAGTAACCGTGGCCGTTCCGGTGGAGGTCAAGGGTACTCCCAAAGGTGCCGAAGACGGGGGAATCATGCGCATTTTCCGTGAGACGCTGGATCTTACCTGTCTTCCGGCCAATATCCCCTCCCAGGTGAGCATCGACGTCTCAAAGCTGGACATTGGAGACAACATCTACATTGAAGACCTGAAAATGCCTGCCGGAGCCAAGGTCACTTTCGAGGAGAACTTCGCCGTAGTCGGTCTGGTTCCGCCGATGCAGGAGGAAGAACCTGAGGCTGAGGCTGCAGAGGAAGGAGCTGAAGAAGCGGCGGAAACACAGGAGGCTCCGGGAGAAGAGCAGGCAGCAGAATAGCAGGTGTTTAGAGCGGGTCTGCTGAATCATTCTTTCCTGTTCCCCGGGGCAAGCAACTGCTTGCCAGGATCCATGGGGGGCAGGGGATTTGAAATACCGTTTAATATACTTTAGCGCCTTCAAGCTCTATCACACTGGCGGCCTGATAACCAATGTCGGGTATCATGCCCCTCAGGATTTTTCCGCAGATCATCAGACAAACGCTTCAGCCATGATTTAAATCCCTGGCTTGCACACTTTAATTGCGAGCCAGGGATTACCAGGACACCTTTGTTGCAGCTCAAATTTTTCAGATATACCAGGCTAAAATCTCTATTCTCAATGCCAGCCCTGAATAAGCCCTCAGGCCAGATGACCGGGCCCAGGCTCATAACAGGGCTTGGCAATCCCGGAAACCGTTACAGCAACACCAGACATAATATGGGTTTCCTGGTACTGGATCATGTCATGAACGCTTCCAGGGCAGAGCCCGGGGAACATGTACGGTGCCTGGATGAAAAGAATGAGTTCATTCTATGGGAATGGATCAGACCTGACGATCCGGATGCCAGATACCTGCTGAAGCCCATGACCTATATGAACCGCAGCGGGAAAGCAGTTGCTCATGCGGCATCCCGGTTAAACCTCCGGGAGGATAAGATTCTGGTGGTCCACGATGAAGTAGACCTTCCTCTGGGCAGGGTTAAACTCAAATTCGGCGGCGGTCTTGCCGGACACAACGGCCTGCGCTCAATAGCAGAGCAGCTGGGAACCAGGGATTTTGCCAGACTCAGGATAGGGATTGGACGCCCTGAAGATCAGTCTTCACTCTCTGAGTATGTTCTGCACAAGTTTACCCCGGGAGAACAGAAATCTTTGCAGGAAGCTCTGGACAAGTCGCTTTCGGCTTTAAGCATCATCTTTACTCAGGAGGAGCAGCTGGCCCTTCAGCGCATAAACTCCCCTTCCGGCAACTGAGCACAGAATATATAAAAATCTCAACATCCCCCATGGACTATTTCAACCCGTTAAGTTACAATTATCTTAACAGGCAAAGGAGGCTTTTTTACAGCCGCAGACCTTTTAATTATACCTCCTTTACCCTGTATATTCGAAAATACAAACTTACCGGTTGCGACCTGCTTTCACTGCCCGGATTATCCGGCTGCGGGCAATGCTGAGAAATGTCCTGGACCGGGAAAAGTTTTGGAGGCCTGTAGTGTTTTCAGTTGGCGAACTGGTTGTTTATCCCGCGCAGGGTGTAGGAATAGTCGAAAAGATTGAAGAAAAAGACCTGGGAGGCGCCAAGACAGTATTGTACATAGTGCGCATTCTCAGCAACAATGTAACCTTGATGGTCCCGGTAAACAATGCTGAAAGCGTTGGTCTAAGACCGGTCAGCGGAGAAAAACAGGGGCAGCACATCCTGTCATTTCTGGAAGACCGATCAGATTTTACCGGCTACTCCGGACAGAACTGGAACAGACGCTACCGGGAATATTCGGACAAACTCAAGAGCAAAGATCTCGAGGATGTAGCTTATGTCCTCAAAGAACTCTTCCTCATAACCAGAGATAAAGAACTGTCTTTTGGTGAACGCAGACTGCTGGAGCAGGCCATGGGGCTCATCTCCATGGAACTGTCCTATGCCCTGAATATTGATCAGGAGAAGGCCAAAGCCCGGGTAGAGGCTCTCTTTGCAGACATCTTGAGTCCGGAAACTCAGGAACAAAAAGACGAAGAGGATATCTAAGGCGGCCTGTGCCCCCGACTCAGCCAAGGAGTCTACCGTCCAGAATGAAGCATTGACCACCCCATGGCCAGATTTTTTCCCCTGTTTTTCAGCTTTTTGTTTGACTTTCAAACATCATATACTTAATTTCATCATTCCTAACCATTCAGACAGCGTGTAATTTTACACCAGCAATGTGTTATAATGCTCTTGTAAAAATATTCAACCAACCAAGAAAGTTAAGCATATCTTTTTTTATTTTGAATAATTGCCTTGTTCTTCAGCACCATCAACACTGCAGCGATACTTTTTAAGACTTGCCTTTAAACCGTCAGGGCAAAGCATGCCGCGCTTACTATTACTAAAAATGTTCTTCATTCTACCAAAAATAACAAGTATACTGACATCCAGGCCATTGCGAACCAAATCCAGTTATAGCTCTGGTGTTGATAATCATTAAACAATTTTATAATCAAGCAAATCCCCTGACCGGACTTTCGCAGGTTGAAGCCTGTCCTGGTCTGCTTCAAATAAATATATGCCTTTTTTGCAGTTGTTATGTTTCAAACGCAGCTGCAGCGCAGCACATCCTGCTTTTTATGCTTTGCTTGCGCACCATTGATCTTTAGTTCTCATCCGGAAAGAAAGAATTTCCGTATAAAACTCTTTAGCATTCTGTCCTTTAATCCATCCAGGCCAGGATGAATTGCTATCCTTACATATAAGATTTTTTATAAGCATGTCAGGCCAAGCATCATAATGATGTGGTAAAAACATTCGGTTTTCAAGGCAGCCTGCATCGCAATCTTGGCTGTATGTCGACATATCTATGCAGTGTATCGTTTAACCCGTCTTAGTTGTTCAATATTAATTACCTTTTCAGGAGAAGATGTTCATGAACCTTTCGGATCTTAAAACCAAATCCATGAAAGACCTGATGCAGTTGTCCAAGGAGTATGAAATTGAGAATCCCAGCGGAATGCGCAAGCAGGAGCTTATATTTGCCATTCTGCAGTCCTGCGCCTCTCAAAATGGTACAGTTTCAGGAGAAGGCGTCCTGGAAATCCTGCCTGACGGCTTCGGTTTTCTGCGCTCTCCCATGTACAGCTATATGCCCGGTCCGGATGACATCTATGTATCGCCGTCTCAGATACGCAAGTTCGGGCTGCGCACCGGGGATGTTGTTTCCGGAC
>PWGS01000134.1 GCA_003554505.1 Desulfonatronospira sp.
GTATGGGCGTGATCAAGAATATCAGTGGCTTACTCCTCAGACCCTGTCATAAAAAACAAGAAAAATTTGTGCTATGGCGCTGGAATTTTCCACTTTTGTCGGGGTCGGTGTCGGTATCGGAATCGGTATCGAAAATACCGGGCAGATTTTTACATGACTTTGCCTACCGGATTTGATTCAGACTTCGACCCCGATCCCGATACCGATCCCGACCCCGATGATAAGCGTAAGCATAGACAGTTAAGTGGCCAGGGATAAGTTTTTCGCTTGGGTTGCGGGCATAGCCCGCTTTGGTAAGAAAAGATCAAGGGTAAACAAGGAGATATGTTTTGAAACCCGATTTTGACAAGGGAAACGGGCTGTTGCCGGTGATAGTCCAGGAGTGGGAGACCGGCGAGGTGCTCATGCTCGCCTACACCGACGAGCAGGCATGGGAAAAGAGCCTGGAGACCGGCGAGGCCCATTTTTACAGCCGCAGCAGAAAAAGTATATGGCATAAAGGCGGGACTTCCGGGCACGTGCAGAGGATCCGGGAGATACGTGTAGACTGCGACTACGACACCATCCTGTTCATGGTGGAACAGGTGGGGGGAGCGGCCTGCCACAAGGGCTACAAAAGCTGCTTTTTCACCCGGGTGGAAAAGGATGGCCGTTTCCTGGAGCATGCCGAAAAAGTATTCGATCCCAAGGAGGTTTACAATAAATGAGCATCGAGCAAGTCCTCAAGCTGGGCATCCCCAAGGGTTCACTGGAGGAAGCCACCAGAAGGCTTTTCGCCCGGGCCGGATGGAAGATAAAGCCCCATCACAGGAACTATTTCCCGGAAATAAACGACCGGGAGATGCAGTGTTCCCTGTGCCGGGCCCAGGAGATATCCAGGTACGTGGAAAACGGGACCATGGATGCCGGGCTTACCGGCAAGGACTGGATCATGGAAAACGAATCCGACGTGGTGGTGGTCTCGGACCTGGTGTATTCCAAGGTCAGCAACAGGCCGGCCAGGTGGGTGCTGGCGGTGGCCGGGGACTCACCCTATCGTCGCCCCGAGGATCTGGCGGGCAAAAAGATAGCCACAGAACTTAAAAACTTTACCCGCAATTATTTTCATAATGCGGGCATTCCCGTGGAAGTCGAATTTTCATGGGGGGCAACCGAGGCCAAGGTGGTGGAGGGACTGGCTGACGCCATTGTGGAGGTTACCGAGACCGGGTCCACCATCAAGGCGCACGGGCTAAGGATAATAGCCGAGCTTCTGCAGACCAACACCCAGTTCATCGCCAACAAAGAGGCCTGGGCAGATCCCTGGAAACGAAGCAAGATCGAGAATATCAATACCCTGTTGCACGGTGCCCTGCGGGCGGACCGGCTGGTGGGGCTGAAAATGAACCTGCCCGAGAACAGGGTGGAAGATGTCATGGCCCTGTTGCCCAGCATGACAGCCCCCACTGTCGCCCATCTGTACAATACAGACTGGATGTCCGTGGAAATCGTGGTGGAGGAGGACAAGGTCCGGGAGCTGGTCCCTCAGCTCCAGGAAAAAGGCGCCGAGGCCATTATCGAGTACGCCCTGAACAAGGGGATCTGATTTCCTGGTTGACCCTGTATGAATTCAATTATGCCCAGACTGCTTTCCTTGATACTGCTTGTTTTTCTGGCAGGATGCGCTCACACAGGAGCCGACCGCATGAGCCTGCCCCAGGCCGAGGTGCGCCTGGACCTGGCCGAGCGTTATCTCATCGAGAACGAGCCCAGACCGGCCCTGGAACAGCTGCAGCAGGTAAAGGAAGTCTCTCCGGATAATCCCAGGCTCTATTTCAACATGGGCCTGGCCCATACCGGCATGGAAGACTGGGACAGGGCTGCCCGGGACTTTGAAAAGGCCCTGGAACTAAATCCTGATTACGGGGAGGCCTGGAACAATCTGGGCCAGGTGCGCCAGACCCAGGGCCGCATGCAGGAAGCCAGACAGGCCTATGAAAAGGCCCTGGAGATTGAAGAATACATGACCCCGGAGTTTGCATACTATAACCTGGCCTCGCTCTTTCAGGAAGAAGGCGACCTGGAAAGAGCCCTGGAGTATGCAGTGGGCTCCGTGGAGAAAAACAGGCGTTTTGTGCCCGGCTATGAGCTGGCCGGAAGCCTTTACCAGGAACTGGATCTTTATAATGAGGCCCTGCGTATTTATGAGCAAGGGGCCCAGGCCAGGCCGGACAATGTCCGGCTGAGTCTTGCCTATGCCGAGGAACTGGTCAGGGCCGGCAGGGACGGCGAGGCAAAAACCTGGTTTGAGCAGGTAATCGAGCAAAATGATGACTCCCACGAGGCCCAGGTGGCCAGGGATTACCTGGAGGCCCTGCGTTAGAGACAGCGGCCCCGGGATACTTGGGGTAAACCCCTGGGTCTACGACTTTGCAGCCTATAATCTCTGGTCCAGACCGGCCGGCCTGCTGGTATGCCTGGACATGCTGGCCAAAGCTGGAGCCCGCACCGCTCTTATGGACTGTATGGACCGCACCTGGCAGGACCAGCCCTGGCCTGCTGCCGGGTATACCGGAACAGGGCGCTATCCCCGCACCGCCCTGCCCAGGCCCGGGGTGCTGGCGGATGTTCCCCGGAAGTACTGCCGGTACGGCCTTCCCGGGGACAGGGTGGAAAAAGGCCTGGCCAGGCTTGATCCTCCACCGGATCTCATCCTGATCACCTCCATAATGACCTACTGGTATCCGGGCATTGTCGCGGCGGTGCGCATGCTGCGCAGGCTCTGGCCCGGGGTGCCTGTCTGCCTGGGCGGGGGGTATGCCACACTGTGCCGGGAGCATGCCCGGAGCCTGGACGTGGACCTGGTTGTCTCCGGTCCCCTGGAGGACGAGGACAACTGGGCAAAGGTGTGGAACCTTCTCGGCTCCAGCCCTCCGGAACTGCCCCGGGATGCGGGCATGAGCCTGGATACATCGTTTTATGCACAGAGCGGTTATTCGGTGATAATGGGTTCCAGGGGATGCCCCTTCAGATGCAGCTACTGTTCCGGGTACAGGCTTTATCCGGGCTTCAGGCAGGCTGAGGCAGATCTTGTGTTCGAGCATGTAAGGCGAGAATACATGCGCGGCATCAGGGATTTTGCCTTTTACGACGATGCTCTGCTGGTGAATGCCCGGAGCCTGCTTATCCCCCTGCTGGAGAAGATTATATCCAGCGGGCTGGAGATAAGGCTGCACACTCCCAATGCCCTGCATGTGCGCTACCTGGACCCGGGACTGTGCAGGCTTCTTTACCGGGCCGGGCTGCATACCATCCGCCTGGGATTCGAGACCGGAGATTTCGGGTCCCGGCCGGACAAAAAGCTTGCATCGGACGAGTGGAGCCGGGGCATGCGCAATCTGCTGCAGGCTGGATTTGAAAAAAAGCAGATGGCCGCATACGTGCTCTTCGGCCTGCCCGGGCAGGGTGATGCAGAAGTCCTGCAGAGCATCCGGGAAGTGCGCGGGTGGGGGATCCGGCCCGAGCTTACCCAGTACTCGCCCATTCCCGGCAGCCGGATGTTTGAAGAGGCCGGAAAGCACGCCTGGCTGGACCTGGATGATCCCCTGGCGCACAACAACTCCATCTGGCCCTGCGTCCCTGGTGGTTTTACCTGGGAAAAGCGCAATTACTGGAGCCGTATTGCGGCAGGACCCTGGTGAATAGCTGCCAGTTTTTCATGGTCTTAGGGGAATAAGAGGTGTACAAGGTTTTTAAACTCAGGAGGAGAATATGAGTACTATAATGCCCGAAGACAAGAAAGTCAGGCAGGCTGTAAAGTGGGTGGACGAGGGGATCCAGGAGGGCAAAAGCCTGGACAGGCTCCTGGGCGAGGCGGGCATGCGCTTCAACCTGGGGCCCAGAGACGAGGAGTTTCTGTACAAATTTTTCAGGAAGAACGAGCAGGGCTCAGACGATAACCAATGAAGCTTCTGCACCGGCAGATCATAAAAGAGGCAGGGCTTATCTTTCTGGTTACCCTGGCCTCCATGCTGTCTCTGATAGTCATAGGCCGCATGATCGACCTCAAGGATATCTTTGTAGGTCAAAACATTCAGATACTGTACGTTGTCAAGTCCTTTTTCTACCTCGGCCCCTCCTTTCTGAGCCTGGTCATTCCCATAGCCTGCATGCTGAGCATCTTCCTGTGTTTTCTGCGCATGTCCTCGGACCGGGAACTCACCGCCCTGCAGACCAGCGGCATATACATCAGAAGCCTGGTGCCTGCTCCCCTGCTTTTTTCCCTGGGAGCCATGGGATTCACCCTGTACGTGACCCTGCATCTTACTTCCTGGGGCATAGACAATTTTCGCGAGACAGCGGTGGAAATGGTCCGGGAACAGACCGAAGTCACCATGCAGCCGGGAGTGTTTCACCGCATGATCCCGGACATGGCCATATATATTCACAACAGGGACCCGGGCACCAGTGAGCTGACAGAGGTGTTTATCTTCGACGAGACGGTTCCGGAAGCCCCCCTGACCATTGTTGCGCCCACAGGACGGATGCTCAGCGACAAAGAGGAAGGCATGCTCTACTTCATCCTGGATGAGGGCCGGATCTACCGCCAGGACCAGGAGGAGCACAGCCTGGTTTCTTTTGGAGAATACAGGCTGCGTCTGGATATTTATTCACTTCTCGGCGATGCAGGTCTGCGGGACAAGCGTCCGGAAGAGATGTCCTGGGGTGAACTGCAGGCTTACAAGGAGGATGCCCGGACTGACAGCAGGCAGTACCGCCTGGCGGTGCTGGAAGAGCACAAGCGTTTTTCCCTGCCCCTGGCATGTCTGATTCTGGGGCTTTTCGCGGTGCCCCTGGGTCTGACCCTGCAGGGCCTGGGCCGCAACTGGGGTCTTTTGCTGGCCATGAGCTGCTTTCTTATTTACTACAGCCTGTTTACTGCGGTGTACGGCCTGGGAGAGGCCGGCACACTGAATCCGGACCTGGCCATGTGGATGCCCAATGTATTTTTCCTGGTTCTGACCCTGGGCGGGTTTTATTTCTATGCCCAGGGCCGGGAGATAGACCTGGGGCAGATTTTGCGAAGCATTGTCCCGGGAGCCGACAAAAGAGGCGGGGATCAAGAGAACAATTAACAAAAGCTCCCCGGCATGCTGATATGAGTGTTTTAAACAAATACCTTCTGCGCCAGAATCTTTTCTACACCGCGGTCCTGCTTTTTTCCGGGACCATGGTGTATCTCATCGTGGATTTCGTGGGGCGCATGAATGCAATGGTGGAAGCCGGCCTGGGTCCGCTGCAGGTGCTGGAGTATTTTGTCTTCAAGATGCCCCTTATTGTTGCCCAGACCCTGCCGGCCATATTCATGCTGGGGGTCCTGATACAGCTGGCCATGATGCATCGCGGCAATGAACTCGTGGCCATGGAGAGCAGTGCCATTTCCTTCAGAAAACCTGCTGTTTTCTTTGTGGGGTACGCTCTGGTGGTTTTTTTGCTGCTTTTTGTTTTTTCCGAGACCCTGGGAGTCAGGGGGGAACAGGTCACAAGGCAGATATGGAACCAGGACGTGCGCGACAGGGAAGCCGCCGTGGAGGGTCTGGAGGACGTGTGGGTCAAGGACCGGGACTACATGATCCATATTGAAAGGGCGCATATAGACCAGGGCCGGGGAAAGGATTTCACCGCCTACAAAAAAAGTGATCCGGGCATGATACAGGAGATAATCAAGGCACCGGAATTCGAGGTCCATAAAAACCGGCTGGTGCTGCGCGACGTCACCGTATTCAAGCCCCACAGCCTGGAAAGACAGAGTGTGCAGGAGATGGAGATGGAGGTGAAAATCGATCTCAGGTCTTTTGCCCTGGTGGACTCGGATCTGCCTTACCAGGCCTGGTCCATATTCACCCTTTCCGCTCTGGTAAATCAGCTCAGGGAAAGCGGCGCCGGCGTGGAAAAGATCTCCACCGCCCTGCACAGCAAGATAGCCTATCCTTTTGCCCTGGTGGTCATGACCCTGCTGGCCCTGGCCCTGTTTACGCTCATAAAAAATATTTACTTCCTGGTAACCCTGGGGCTGGTGATTGTCTTTTTTTACTACACGGTATATGTGTTCGGGGTAAGTTATGCTGAAGAAGGCGTGACTGCACCTTTTGTCGGCGCCTGGACAGCCAATCTGTTTTTCGGGAGCTTAAGCCTGCTGCAGATCTTCTGGGTGGACAGGAGATGACTCGGCTTGCACCAGCTTTTTCATGGCCTCCAGAAACTCCTGCTGCCCCTGCCGTGTCCGGGCTGAAAAGAGTATGGGCTTATGTGCCCGTTCCAGAAGCTTCTGCCAGCGTTTCAGGGTCAGCTGTCTCTGTTTCTGGTTGCACTTGTCCGACTTGGTAATTACCGGCAGCAGCCTGGTCTGCAGGGACTCCACATAACGGGCCAGGTCCAGGTCGCTGGACTGGGGCGCAATTCGCGAATCCAGGAGGAGAACCACGCCCGCGAGGCGGGGGTTGTCCTGGAGGTATTCCTGGATGAGCTCGCCCCATTTTTCCCTCTCCGTCCTGGAGCAGCGGGCGTAGCCGTAACCGGGCAGGTCCACCAGGTAAAAACTTTCCTGCGGAGCCAGGAAAAAATTGATGCTCCTGGTTTTTCCAGGAGTGGAACTGGTTCTGGCCAGCTTCTTCTGACCGGCCAGGCTGTTTATCAGCGAGGATTTGCCCACATTGGAGCGCCCGGCCAGGGCGATCTGCGGCAGGTCAGGGAAACGCAGCTGCTCTTTGGTGTAGGCTGTGGTTTCAAGGGTCAGCTGCAAATACATGAATAATTTTCCTGAAGCCGGGCTGTTCTGACCCGGGGGCGGATTTTTTTATGCTCAATGTCACAATGCCTTGATTGGTAACTATTCACCAGGGTCCGGGGACTTTGAAAACAGGACGTAAAAACTCACTCCAAGGAAGCATAAATCAAAACCTATACACGAGTTCTTAAGCTGGAAAAACTTCTATAACATGCTTTAAATCAAGTTCGGTGTTTTACGGTTTTGATTAATCACGCCGCAGGCGTGACTACGCGTCGCTTATACAGTTTACGCCCGGTTTGCAAAGCCCCCGGACCCTGGATATCAGCGGTGCGCTTGGACTGATCAATTTTATCAGATGGTGAATAGTTATATTGATTGTAATGATGAAAGGCCTGGTTGTAAATCTTAAGCATTGCCGCATCGAGGTGCATATGTACAGAAAACTTCTTTTATCCTTTCTGTTGCTGTTTGCTGTTTCCTGCGCCCGCGAAGAACCGGTGCAGAACTATTTTTACCTGCAGGATCCAGGAGAAGAACTTCACGAACAGGCCCGGTTCGAGGTCAGCCTTGATCCGGCGGAAATAGATGAGTTTGCCACCCTGGAGAGGGCCTTCTGGGAACACGGAGCGGACAAGTGTTTCAGTATCAATGCCAGGAAGGTTATAAACCGGGAGCCCCTGGTTCGTCCCGGCAGGGCTGGATCACCCGGTTCTGGTACGGGTTTTGTGCGCACAAGCGGGGAAATAGAGCCGGTCCAGGCCTCCATGAC
>PWGS01000165.1 GCA_003554505.1 Desulfonatronospira sp.
CTCTCCTTTCGGCGGCGACTGCCACGCGCCTCGCGTGGTCAATCTGCGCAACTGTTCGTCAACCGCTATAAACAAATCTGGATTGACACCCGGAACCAAGATTGTTTGTAGACCCCAGCTTAAAAAAAGAGATTCTGGATTCAGGCCGGCAATCCAGGCATGTCCATATTCACAAGTCTGGTCCTGCCACCCAGGTCTATCTAGCCGAATACCTGCGTCGCCAGGGACGTGATACAGTGCTGGTGCTTCCTCCGAACTCCGATGTGAAGCAATATGCGAAACTGGCTGAAATATTCAGCCAGACTGAAATTAACCGCGAAAAATTCTGGGAGGCATCCTGGTTTTTTCCGCCTTCCCCGGCTCAATCAGGCAAACAGACATGGGGACGGATATGGGCCGCAATGTTCGGAATTCTGCAGCAAAAAAACAAGGTGGTTGTTCTTACTGCGGACTCTTTGCTCCATTATTTTCCTCCACCTGATGTGATCCGGGATGTTTTTCTGCTTCTCATGACCGGCGAGGAAGCAAATCCAGGAGATATCCTGGATAAACTCGTAGACTGGGGTTATGTCAGGGGATTTATGGTCACTGCGCCGGGCGAGGTGTCCCAGCGGGGAGATATCCTTGATATTTATGCACCTGGATACCCATATCCCCTGCGTCTGGAATTCTTTGGCAACCACCTGGAAAGCATCCGTACCTTTGAACCTGTTTCACAAAGATCCATCCGCCAGCTTGAGGATTGCCTCATACTGCCGGTAGCTCAGTGCCCGATGGAAAATCATCTGGTAAGCCGGGCCAGGGAAAAAGCTGGTTATCTCAAGTCTACGGGAGAAATCAGCAGGGACCTGCGGCAGAGACTGGAAATGAAGCTGGAGGAAAATGACTCCCTTTATCCTGCCGGTCTTTTTTATTCCAGTCCGGGAGAAATCTCAGAATTTCTGCCGCAGGATGCACACTTTTTTCTTGTGGATACCGCACGTCTGAGAACATCTCTGGAAGAAGAGGAATGGAAGCTGAAACAATGGGCGGAGGCTGAAGGCTGGCCTGAGAAACTTGTCTTTCAGCCTGAAGCCCGGGCCAGGACCATGTGGCACGACAAGAGGCAGGTGGGGTTTGAAAGGCTGGTCATGGGGCAGAAATCCAGAGGCATGGATCTGAGCGAAAAAGAAATAAGCAGCTTCTCGGATATTTTCTGGAAGCCCCAGGACAACCGGAGACCCTGGCCTGCTTTTGTTCAGGCCCTGAAGGAATGGAAAAGAACCGCAAACCAGGTAATACTGAACTTCAATACTCCCAAGTCCAGAGACAAGTTTCTGGATGTAATGCAAAAGGAAGATATCCAGCTAAAACCCTCCTTCGATCCCGACACCCGGGGACTGTACGCCGTGGTGGCGGGAACCGGCACCGGCATGCATATGTGCTGGAATCATATATATGTTCTGGGGGAAGACGTTCTGCAGCCCGGGGCCAGGCAGAGGACAAGCCCCACGGGCAGGTTCAAGGGAATAGCCAGGGTAGAGGATATTGAACCCGGCGACATGCTGGTGCACAGGGATTACGGGCTGGGACGATTCAGCGGGCTGGAAAGAATAAGCACCGACACCCAGGCCAATGACTACCTGGTGCTCTACTATGCCAACGATGACAAGCTGTACGTACCGGTGGACAGGTTCTCTCTTGTCCAGAAATACAAGGGGCCGGACGGGGCCGACCCTGCCCTGGACAAACTGGGAGGAGTCAACTGGAGCAAAACCAAGAACCGGGTGCGCAAGGCCATTCAAAAAATCGCCAAAGACCTGGTGAATATGTATGCCCGGCGCAAGGTGGTCAAGGGATACTCGTACAGTCCGCCTGAAGAATTTTACCAGGAGTTCGCAAACACTTTCGGTTTTCAGGAGACCCCGGACCAGGAGCAGGCCATACAGGAAGTAATGGAAGATATGGAGCGCAGCGAACCCATGGATCGCCTGGTTTGCGGGGATGTGGGCTTCGGCAAGACCGAGGTGGCCATGCGTGCCGCCTTCAGAGCGGTTCAGGACGGCAAGCAGGTGGCGCTTTTATGCCCCACAACCGTCCTGGCTGAGCAGCATTACCAGAATTTTGTGCAGCGCATGCAGGATTTTGCCATAAATGTGCGCATGCTCAGCCGCTTTGTTCCCCGCAACCGGCAGAAAGTTGTCCTGGAGGGAGCAAAAAAAGGGGAAGTGGACATCCTTATAGGTACGCACCGGATTTTGTCCCAGGATGTGGTGCTGCCCAGGCTTGCCCTGATGATTCTGGATGAGGAGCAAAGATTCGGGGTCAGGCACAAGGAAAAGCTCAAACAGTACCGGCAAAATATTGATGTCTTGACCCTGACCGCCACACCCATACCCAGGACACTCCAGCTGTCCATATCCGGAATCCGCACCCTGAGCGTAATAGAAACCCCTCCTCTGGACCGAAAACCGGTGGAGAGTTCCATCATTGAAAGGGACCGGGAATTTCTGAGGCATGCCCTGCAAAGGGAGCTGGAACGTCAGGGACAGGTTTTCTGGGTTTATAACCGGGTAAAGGGCCTGGAAAGCGTTATGGAATATGTCCAGGGCCTGATGCCTGAAGCCAGGGTGGCCATGGCCCATGGTCAGATGCCGGAGCGAATTCTGGAAGAAACCATGCACAGGTTCTGGCATCACGAAATTGACATACTTGTCTGTACCGCCATAATCGAGTCCGGGCTGGACTTCCCCCGGGCCAATACCCTGATTGTGGACCAGGCCCACATGTTCGGCCTGGGTCAGCTTTACCAGTTGCGGGGCAGGGTAGGCAGGTCTCAGGAGCAGGCTTACGCCTATTTTGTTGTGCCCTCTGTCCGGGAACTGGGAGAAAAATCCAGAAAACGCATGCAGATCATCCTGGACATGGATTATCTGGGCGCTGGGTTCCAGGTGGCCATGGAAGATCTAAGGCTCAGAGGAGCAGGGAATATTCTGGGGGAAGTGCAGTCCGGGCAGATCGGAAAAGTGGGCCTGGATCTTTTTCTGGAGATGATGCAGGAAGAAGTGGGCAAACTAAAAGGCGATACTGTTTCCGGACTAAGGGAACCGGAGATCAATATAGGATTTTCGGCGTATATTCCTGAAGATTATATTCCTGATTCTGCAGAGCGCCTGAAATACTACCGCATGCTTTCCGGCGGTGCTCAACAGCAGGATTTTGATCAACTTTCACAGGAACTCCAGGATCTGTTTGGAAAACTTCCTGAAGAGTTGCAGAATTTCATCTGTGTGTTAAAGATAAAGCATGCTCTGAAAGCTTTGGGGCCCCAAAAAGCGGACTTTATGCACAACAAGTTGAGCATTGAGTGGCCGGAGAAAGCAAGTGAGATAGATCCGGAAAAACTGGTGCAATGGATAGAAAAAAACAGCAAGATTGCCAGACTGATGCCGCCGTCCAGACTTGAACTGCGCCTTGACCCGGATTCAAATCTTTTGAGCTCCCTGCATGAATTGCAAAGTATTATCCAGGATTTGACCAACCATCTTAACTCATGAGATAATCAAATTTTATTCATGCGCTACTATTTTTTTGTAACTGCACTTATTTTTATGGCTGTCCTGGCTGGGGGCTGCTCTCCGGACTCCCCTGAGGAAGGGGTGGTTGCCAGGGTAAATGGTCAGCCCATATACCTGGATGAAGTGGAATCAGGGTACGATGCCGATTATTTCAAATGGTCCGGGAACGTGCCGCCTGATCTGCAGGAAATCAAAGCGTCCTATGGAAAGGTGCTGCTGGACCTGATAGTCCAGAAGCTTATTGAACAGGAGCTCAAGGCTTCAGGACATACAGTGGATCCCGGGGAACTGGAAAGAATAGAGCGGGAGATAAGGCAGGATTATCCCCAGGGAGGATTTGAAGAGGTTCTTGTCGAGGAACATATCGACCTTGATTTCTGGAGAACCCGGATTCTTCAGAACCTCATGTGGGACAAATTCAAAAAAGAAGTATTAAGGCCCGAAATCAGTCTTGATGTTGAGGATGTCAAAGAATATTATCACTACCACATTGAGGATTTTTATCTCCCGGAAAGAATTGTCTTTCTTCATTTTTCGTCCCAGGAGGAAGGCAAGCTTCAGGAAGCTCTTGACACTTTCCAGAAAAGCGAAGACATATCCCGCATCCGGGAAAAATATCCCCAGGTCAATGTCGGGGAGTATGAAATGCGGGTGGACAGATTGCCCCTGGGACTGCAGGATGAATTGGCCGGCCTTCAGATAGGTGAGAAAACCCGGATCCGGAAAAGCCGGCAGGGGTTGTATACCCGGGCGATGGTCATCGACCGCAAGGAAAGCAAGCTCTTAAAGCCACATCAGGTGTATGATATCATTGAAGAAAAGCTCGTACAGGACAAGATGCACAAGGTTTTTTACAGCTGGCTTGAAAAAACCGTGGACGAGTCAAGCATAGAGATCAATGCCAAGCTTCTGGAAACCGCTTTTTTCGAGAATTAGCCGATCATTTTTTGTTAAGAGGTAATTAGTTTTCATCCGGAAACGGTTCTTTTCCCTTGCTAAAAGAAAAAACTCCTCTTTTCCGGAAGGAAAACCAATAGCTTCAACATCCGGAAGGAAAGACTTTCCGGATGGAAACTAATTACTCACGATAATAATACTTTTGCAGGGGCGGGATCGGTATAGCTATTGCATGGGAGTTCCCCGTATGACTTCGCCTCCGAAGCTGATGCCCGTCACCAGAGGAGTAGCAGGCACAAAGTGTGCTGAACAGGCACATTATCAGTTGTCTTCTGTTAATTGTGAACACGGCAGCGAAATTCGTTGAAAAAACCCCGGGGACTGGATGTCCCTGCAGCCATCTTTTTTCAATGAGGTCAATGCGTTTGCTGCCAGAGATCTGCCAACACTATAATCATCGACAATATATGAAAAAAATCAAAACGTTTCCTTTCTTCACGGTATATCTGTCTTTTTGCAGAACACTTGTCCTGCTTGCAGCATTCTCCATGCTCCTTGTTTCCTTTAAGTCGGCTGAAGCTTCACCTGTGAACAGGATAGTGGCTCATGTGAATGGTGAAAGCATCACCCTTTTTGATCTGGAAAAAAGGGTGGAGATGTTTCTGGGGCTCTTTGAGGATATTTCCCTGGATGAACTGCCCCCGGTGCAGCAGGAAGAAACCAGAAAGCATGTTCTGGAGCAGATGATTAATGATATTCTCATGCGTCAGGAAGCCGAGAGATATCAGATCGAAGTCAGGGACCGTGAGATTCAGGAACATATGGAAAGAGTAAAGAAGAACAACAACATGAGCCAGGAAGAGTTTGAGCAGCAGCTGCATGCTCAGGGACTCAGCCTGGAGGACTACAAGGACCAGATCCGGGATTCCATGCTCAGGCAGAGGGTCATGAATATCATGGTCCAGAGAAAAACCTTGGTCACCAGTGACAGGATCAAGGAGTACTACGAGGAAAACATTGAGAACTTCAAACAGGAAAAAAGGGTTCATCTGAAGGTGTTGGTGGTTCCCCGGGTCGAAGAGGCGGAAAGCTTGCTGGATAAAATCAAAGACGGTGATTACCAGTTTACGGAAGCGGCTGAGAAGTATTCTCAGGGGCCGGCGGCATCGGAAGGCGGGGACATCGGTATGGTGCGCTGGGACAGGATGAGGTTTGAATGGAGGGAAGCCCTCAAGGACATGCAGGCCGGTGAGATCAGTGAGCCCTTTGCAATGCAGGGGCAGGGCGTATTGCTCCGCATTGAGGAGATACATGACGAGGGAGCCGTCCCCCTGGAAGAGGTGAAAGAAGAGATTCGCGACGAACTGTTTGATAAGAAACTGGAAAAAAGATTTGATGAATATATCCAGGGATTGCGGGACAGGGCAGTGATAGATATCCGCTACTAGCCCGGCATCCATTGGGAGAAAATATGGAAATGCAAGAGCTTGGCAGAAAGCTTTACGAAGAAAGAAAACGCCAGGGGTTGAGCCTGGAACACATTCAGGATGAAATCAAGATCAGCCAGATTTTTTTAAAGGCGCTGGAAAACGGGGATGTGGAGCAGTTGCCTCACCCGGTTTATGCCAGGGGCTTCATGCAGAACTATGCCAGATTTCTTGGGCTGGACTGGCAAAGCATAGTGGAGGAATTCTCCAAGATATACTATGCCGAAGAAAACAGTGAAAGTCTGGATGATCTGCCCACGGTTCTCAAGGAACAAAAAAAGGCCAGGCTTTTTACATATACACTGAAGGCATCCGTCATTATTCTGGCCCTGGTTATCATTGCTGGCTTTGGATGGTTTTTTTACTCTTCCTACCAGAAAGAGCCTGTTCAAGAGGATCAAGCCGAACTGGCTGAAGAAATACCCGAATATGACCATGTCCAGGAGGAGCCCTTGAAAGACAAGATATTGACTCCTGAAGAACATGAACTGTCACCCGAAGCAAAAGTATCGGAAGAAGAAGTATCTCCGGAGGAAGTGGCTGAGCCTGAGCTCCAGGTAACCCGGCTGGGACTGGAGGACTTTGTTGATAAGCCGGATGAGTTTGAGGAAGAAGCCCCGGACACAGTACTGGTGCTTATCGAGGCGCATGAAGAGTGCTGGCTTAGGTACGAAATAGATAATGAGAGCCGCAATTATTTTCTGAGCCCCGGAGACAGCATTGAAGTAGAATACACAGGCAGCATGCGTCTCAGGCTTGGAAATGCCGGAGGGGTAAGCATAAGTTTAAACGGCGAGCCCTATGCTCTGGACGCCGCTTCAGGTGAAGTCAGGACGGTGGAATTCAACGGCACCCCTTAACATTTGACCAGCCTGCACCTCATGTCTTTTTCGGAAAAAGTCCTTATCTTGCGTACTGGGAGGTTCAAGGAGCATGACCTCTGGGTGCGTTTTCTTTCCCCCACCCGCGGGGTGCAGACAGGGTTTGCCTTCGGAGGATGCCGCAGCAGGAGACGTTTCTGCGGCTGCCTGGACAGCCTGAACCTGGTTTTATTCACCATTGGATACAGTTCCGCGAAAAGGTACCTGACCCTGCAGGAAGGCACCCTGGTCAGCGGTTTTCAGGAACTGAAAAATCAGCGCGACAAACTGGGGATGGCTGTAAACTGCCTTCGCTTTGTGCAGAAAATATGCCTGGAAGGGGATGACTCTTCCCGGATATACCCCCTGCTCCTGGAGGTGCTGGAAGTAATGGATAAGAATCCTTGCATCCCAGTTTTTTTTCCGCTTCTTTTCAAGGCCAGGGCCACTTTTATCCATGGTTATGAACCGGTGCTGGGCAGATGTGATGTTTGCGGCTGCTGCGCAGAGGATATGCAGCAGGGCTTTTTTTCCATCAGGGATGGATGTGTTTTCTGCCCGGACTGCACCCGGAACAGCAGCTTTACTCTTGAAACCGGAAAAGAATCCCTTCTCTTTCTGGACAGGCTGCGATCATCAGGTCCCGGGGAATGGCTCAGTTGGAGCCCGGAGCCGGAAGTGCTCCACGACTGTTTCAGGGTAATGGATGCCTACGTCCAGTACCATCTGGACTAA
>PWGS01000230.1 GCA_003554505.1 Desulfonatronospira sp.
GGCAAGCTTTATTGGATTTTTGAACAGAATGTACGGTAAAATGAAAGAACGAACATCAAAAAATCAACAAAAAAAACAATCAAAAGAGATGGTTATAAGATTAAGCTACATTTAAACCTGGTCTACTAAGGATTCTATTATGAAAATTATTATATATAAAGAAGACTTTGTCGACGGAATAACCAAGGCTTCAAACCTTATCCCGCATAAAACAGGAGCTGCATACCTGAGAACCATATGGTTCAAGACCGGCATGGAAAGCGTAAAGATAATGAGCACGGACAGCAATGTGGAGTTTACAGGAGAATACCGGGCCGATGTTATGGAAGAAGGTCTAATAGGTACCCCGGGTAGAAAACTGTCGGACCTGATCAGAAAATTAAAAACTGGACCGATAACAATTTACTCGGACGAAACAAAGGAAGTTCTGTACGTTAAGCAGGAAAAACGTCATTTCAAACTGCCACTAAGCGAAAGTTCATGGTTTCCGGAAATGGATGAATTCCCGGAAGAAGATGTGCGTGCCGTGGTGTCCGGGGGAAACTTCAGAGAAGTACTGGAAAAAAATCTTTTTTGTATAAGCGACGACGATACCATGCAGGGAATGACCTGTCTGAAGATAGCACCCGGTCCGGAAGAATATGTGGAAGCCTGTGCTTTTAACGGTCATCAACTGAGTCTTTATACTTTTCATAATAATGACTTAAGGGGAATCCTGCCTGAAAAAGGAATCATGATCGCCAAAAAATATCTGCTGGATCTGCGCAAATGGATGCCTGAGACGGATATCGAAATCAGCATCACCGACTCCAAGATATTTTTCAGAACAACAGATAAAAAAGAATGTTTCAGTCTCCCTCTAAGCATGCACCAGTTCCCCAATTATCGGGATTTTATAAGAAACTATTCCGAAAAACTTGGTGAGCCCCTGCTGGCCAGCAAAAACGAGCTTATTGATTCTCTGGAAAGAATCCTGATATTCAACACTGATTCACAGATGTCTACGCACATGAAGCTTGGTCAGGAGGAAATTTACATGACCAGCACTGCAGTAGAAAGCGGCGAAGCGGAAGAGGTGGTCGGCTGCAGCTATCAGGGTGATCTCAGGGAAATAGTTTTTAATACCAAAAGTATCCTGGAAATCCTGGCACATATAGATGGCGAAAACGTGATCATGAGATTTTCAGGTCCTGTAGAGCCCTGCAAAGTACACGGGGATACGGATGATGACTACTACGTCATGACCATGCCTGTGCAGATAGAGGAAGAGACTTACTATACAGAAGAAGAAATGGAATAAAAAATGAACAACAAAGAACTACCGGAAAAATCAGGAGATTATACGGCCCAGAGTATCCAGGTTCTGGAAGGGCTGACCGCGGTCAGAAAACGGCCGGCCATGTATATCGGGTCCACTGATTCAAGGGGCCTGCAGCACCTGGTTTACGAAGTCCTGGACAACAGCATCGACGAGGCTATGGCCGGGTATTGCGATAATGTCCGGATAACGGTCCACCTGGATAACAGCGTAACTATATCCGACAACGGCCGGGGGATTCCTGTGGACTGGCATGAAAAGGAAAAAAGGCCGGCCCTGGAAGTTGTCATGACTGTTCTTCATGCCGGAGGAAAATTCGACAATAACAGCTATAAGGTATCCGGCGGGCTGCATGGGGTAGGAGTATCGGTTGTCAATGCCCTTTCTGAGTATCTGGAAGTCATCGTAAGAAGGGAAGGGGAAAAATATTTCCAGAAGGTTGAAAGAGGAATTCCGGTTACCAAACTCCGCCACGAGGGCCCTTCGTCCAGTCGTGGAACCACGATAAAGTTCAGGCCGGACGAAGACATCTTTTCCACTCTTGATTTCGAGTATGATGCCCTGTCCAAGCGGTTTGAAGAACTTGCCTACTTAAACAGCGGCCTGAAAATAGAGTTTCAGGACGAGCGTTACCACAAAAGCGACGTTTTCCAGTTTGACGGAGGGCTTCTGTCCTTTATTAAAAACGTGAACAAGGACAGTGGATTGCACAGGGTGATATATGCCAGCGGCGAGGTTCACAATGTGTCCATGGAACTTACCCTGCAGTACAAGACCGGCTACAAGGAACATATCTACTCTTTTGCCAATAACATCCGTACCGTTGAAGGCGGCACTCACCTCAATGGCCTGCGTTCCGCCCTCACCAGAGCCATCAATACATATATCCAGAATGCCCAGGATCTGCCCAGAAAACTTAAACAGAAGCTTACCGGGGATGACGTGCGGGAGGGACTGACCAGCATAATCAGCGTAAAGGTCCCGGCCCCTCAGTTTGAAGGGCAGACCAAGACCAAGCTGGGCAACAGCGAGCTGGTGGGATATGTTTCCGGGATGGCCTACGAAAAGATTACCGCTTTTCTAAATGAGAATCCCAAGGATGCCCGCATAATCGTGGAGAAGGTGGTAGATGCCGCCCGGGCCAGAGAGGCCGCGCGCAAGGCCAAGGAACTGGTCAGGCGTAAAGGGGCGCTTTCGGATTATTCCCTTCCGGGCAAGCTGGCAGACTGTCAGAGCAAAAATCCCGCTGAGTCGGAGATATTCATTGTCGAGGGTGATTCCGCCGGCGGGTCGGCCAAACAGGGTCGAAACCCCAAGCATCAGGCTATTTTGCCCTTGCGGGGCAAAATTCTCAATGTGGAGAAAACCAGGTTTGAAAAAATTCTGGAAAACAACGAGATCAAGGCACTGATCACAGCCATGGGTGCCGGTGTCGGCGATGGCGAGCTGGATATATCCAAGCTGAGGTATCACAAGATTGTTATCATGACCGACGCAGACGTGGACGGGGCACATATCAGGACCCTGCTTCTGACGTTTTTTTTCAGGCAGTTCAGCCAGCTCATAGAGCATGGGTACCTGTACATTGCACAGCCACCCCTTTACCGGGTGCACAAGGGCAATTTCGAACAGTTCATCAGCGATGAAAAGTCCATGCACGACTTTCTTTTGAACCGTGTCTACGAGGAAATCTCCATAAAAACAGGCAGAGGCCTGGAGTATACCCGGGACGAAATGGTTGAACTCATCAAGAACATGATTTCTCTCAAAGACAGCTTTGAAGATGCAGGCAATATGGGGATCAAGGAAAAACTGTTTCACAGCCTGCTTGAATATGAATCAAAGCTTCATCCGGTATATTTTGTGTATGAGGACAGCTCGGATTTCATCAGTTTTATGTCCGGCAGTGGATTCTCGACCACTCTGGAAAAAGAGGAGAGCGATGTTGAGAAGAGATACTTTCTTGTTTTTACAGACCGAAACGAGCACAGTATCCGCCTGGGGATAGAGTTTTTCAATTCGGGGCTGTATAAAAAGGCGCACAAGATTTACCAGGATACCCTGAAGAACAATCCAGACCTGAGTTTTGAAATACTGAGCCAGAAGGACAGCATTCAGGTGCAGGGGATTTTTCCTCTTCTGGACAAGGTCTTTGAGCTTGCCCACAAAGGGATCAACATCCAGCGCTACAAAGGGCTGGGAGAGATGAATCCCGAACAGCTGTGGTCCACCACCATGGATCCGGAAAAGAGAACCATGCTCCAGGTCAGCGTGGAGGATGCCGAACTGGCTGACGACCTTTTCTCCAGACTGATGGGGGATAAGGTGGAACCCAGGCGGGAGTTCATCGAGAAAAACGCCCTGGACGTTGCAGACCTGGATATCTAGCTGTTCCATCCGGAAAGGCAAATGATCATCATGACCATGCTTTTGCCAGGGCGGGTACCGGAAAGAAAGATTTTCCAGATAAAAACCAATTACTAATCCATATATTCCCGGAGTCTAGAATTGAACAATATCAGCATTGAACAGGAAATAAAGAAATCCTACCTGGAATATTCTTTAAGCGTAATAATCGGCCGGGCTATCCCGGATGTCCGCGACGGACTCAAACCTGTTCACCGCCGGATACTTTATGCCATGCATGAGCTTGGCAATACATACAACCGCCCCTACAAAAAATCAGCCAGGGTCGTGGGTGATGTTATAGGTAAATATCATCCGCACGGAGATTCTGCTGTTTACGACGCCCTGGTACGCATGGCCCAGGATTTCAATATGCGCGACCCCCTGGTGGACGGGCAGGGTAACTTCGGCTCCATAGACGGGGATGCTCCCGCTGCCATGCGTTATACTGAAGCCCGCATGTCCAGGCTTGCCGGGGAGTTTCTTGCTGATATTGAAAAAAATACAGTTAATTTCAGGGCCAACTACGACAATACACTGACCGAACCCGAGGTATTGCCGGCCAGAGTTCCCAATATTCTGGTCAACGGCAGTTCCGGGATCGCCGTGGGCATGGCCACCCATATACCCCCGCACAATCTGGGAGAGGTTGTCGATGCCCTGCTGGAACTGCTGGACAAACCTGAAACCGGCATTGCTGAGCTCATGCAGCACATCAGGGCCCCGGATCTGCCCACAGGGGCATACATCTACAACCTCAAAGGCGTACTCGAGGCCTACCGTACAGGCAGGGGAAGCTTTAAGATCCGCTCCAGGCTCGACGTAGAGACCAGATCCAGAGGCCATGAATCCATTGTCATCAACGAAATTCCCTATGCACTGAACAAGGCCAACCTGGTGGAAAAAATCGCCGGGCTCGTCAACGAGAAGAAAATAGAAGGCATTTCCGATTTGCGGGACGAATCAGACCGCAATGGTATCAGGATAGTAATAGACCTGAAAAAGGGAGCCATTTCCGATGTAATAATCAACAAACTCTACAAGCTCACCGCCCTGGAGACCAGCTTCGGCATCAATATGATGGCGGTAGTCAACAACCGGCCGCAGCTTTTGAACCTGAAACAGGTCCTGGAATTTTTCCTGGAGCCCAGGAAAGAGGTAATACTCAGACGCTCCAGGCATGATCTGGAAAAGGCTGAGCAGAGGGCTCATATTCTGGAAGGACTGCAGATAGCCCTGGACAACATAGACGAGGGGGTCCGCCTTATCAGGTCTTCCTCCACAGGGGCCGAGGCTAAAGAAAAGCTCATGTCAAACTTTTCCCTGAGTGCTGTTCAGGCTCAGGCCATCCTGGATATGCGCCTGCAAAGACTTACCAACATGGAACGCGAAAAGCTCCTGCAGGAATACAGGGAGCTGCTGCAGAAGATTGAATTTTTGAAAAGCATTCTGGAAAATGTTGACGTACTTAAGGGAGAAATCAGAAAAGAACTCAAGGAAATCAGGGCAAACTATGCGACGCCCCGCAGAACGCAGATCCTGGAGCAGGATCCGGACAGTATAAATATTCTGGACCTGGTCCCGGATCAAGACGTGGTGGGCACCCTTTCCAGGAATGGATACATCAAGAGAACCCTTCTGGAATATTATCATCAGCAGAAAAGAGGGGGCAAAGGCATAGCAGGTGCCAATGTCGGAGACAAGGATTTCATAAACACTCTTTTTACCACCAGCAATCACAAGGATATCTATCTCTTTTCCAACACAGGCAAGGCATATCTGCTCAAGGCCTACGAAATACCGGAAGGCTCCCGCACAGCCAGGGGAGTGCACATAAAAAATCTGCTTCCCCTGGAAAGCGGGGAATATATTGCCACCGCCCTTTCCGAGCGCAATTTTCACTTAAGAAACTATTTCCTCTTTATGACCAGAAAAGGCATGGTCAAGAAGACCTACATAGAGATGTTCAAGAATATGCGCTCCCCGGGCCTGATTGCGGCTTCGCTCAAACCGGGGGATGAACTCATAGGTGTCAAAGTGGTCAGGGATGAATCCGAGAT
Source organism: Desulfonatronospira sp. (assembly GCA_003554505.1). Classification (GTDB taxonomy): domain Bacteria; phylum Desulfobacterota; class Desulfovibrionia; order Desulfovibrionales; family Desulfonatronovibrionaceae; genus Desulfonatronospira. Next base: position 5,785 of record PWGS01000230.1, read on the forward strand.
CATTTTGTCCACTCATGACGGGCAGGCAATTCGCTTTGCATGCAGAGTACTCCGGGCAATGGGCAGAAATGCTGCCGGTGTAAAGGGAATATCTTTGCGCCAGGGAGACGAGGTGGTCTCCGGAGTTATAATGGATCCGGACGAGTCAAAAGAGCTGTTTACCATTTCTGAAAACGGTTACGGTAAAAAGACCAGCCTGGACATGTACAAGATACAGGCCAGGGGAGGTAAGGGTCTTATCAATATGAAGATAACTTCCAAGACCGGCAAGGTAGTTACTTCTCTGCCTGTTTCGGACAGGGAAGAACTTATTATTTTTACCTCCGCCAACAAGATAATCAGGCTGGGCACAAGCGATATCCGGTCTGTAGGACGCTCCACCCAGGGAGTAAAGCTGGTAAACCTGGAAAATGCTCAGAGAGTGATATGTGCAGATCTGATCATTCCGGAACAGCATCTGCACGATAACAAAGATGTGCAGTAAAAACTGAAAGCTATATGCATGAAGTGGATATGCCGCATCATTTTGCCGGTCCTTTTTTCTTTTCTTCTTCCGGGATGTCCGGGACATGAAGAAGATACGTCTTATTTTGATCAGGCTGAATACTATTTTTCCAGGGGACAGTTCAGCCAGGCCGGAACACTTTACCGGCAATATATCGATACAGGGCATGACTCAAAAAGATACGAAGCCTGGAACAGGCTGTTTAGCATCAGGGTGGATATTTACGGTGATGTGCAGGGCGGTCTGGATATATTAAAGGCCATGCAGATGGAGTTTGATGAAAAAAAGGACAGGGTCCTGGATATAAATGTCAGGATTGCCGGTCTCTACGACCGACTGGGACAGCCCCGGGACAGTTACCGGGTCTGGAAAAAGAACAGAGAACTGGCAGACTCGGTTTCAGACAAAAAAGAGGCCGCGCTGAATATGTCCAGAGCAGCCGCCAAACTGCGTGAATTTGGAAGGGTCCGGGATGCCCTTCAAGAGTTCCGGGATTGTGTCGGTGAAATTGATGCTGATCTTTGTTCCAGAATTCATTATACTCTGGGTAAATCTTATTATCTGGAAACTGATCTTGTCCTGGCCCGGGAAAGTCTGACAAAAGCCTACAGCCGGGACGCCCAGAATGAATACAGATCCAGGGCAGGACTTCTTCTGGTGGAAGTCCTGCTGGATCTGGATGAAATTGATCAGGCCAGGGCCATATTAAAAGAGCTGCTGGATATTCATCCCAATCCTGGAGCCATAGAGGTCCGCTTGAACAACCTCACTTTCATCGAAGACTAATCCGACTTTTCCCGGTAATGCTCCAGAGATTTGCGGATTGCTTCTGCTGCCTCCTGCAGACGTTTTCTGTCTGCATCAGTTTTTGCTCCCTGTTTGAGATAGTCCAGAGTCTGCAGGTACTGCTCCAGATGCATAAGTGTCAGGTAATCCCGGGTCTGCATCGGGATAAGCTGTAGTTCGCTGATTTCCCGGGAGTGCTCTTCCAGCTTTTCCTGCATTTTGCCTGCTGTATCCCACAGGCCCTCTGTTTCTTCCCTCAACCCCTGCTCCAGTTTTTCCAGTCTTGCATCGGCCGCTCTGAAATCCTGTTTCAGATTTTCCAGGCTGCTTCGGTTATCCTCAATCATGCCGGTGGCTTTTTCCTCAGTGGCTGCAGCCTGTTCATGCACTTTTTCAAATTCTGTGTGGCCGTAGTAGTAAAGTCCCACCAGGATGACGAAAATGACGGTGCAACCGGCCATGGCTGCCTTGCCCCAGGCCCTGGATGAGGTTGAGCTGACTATTTCTTCTTTGAAGGCCTCCTGTTCAGGGGTTATTTTTTCCTGGCGCTTCATAATCAGACCGGCTCTTTCCATCTCGGCCGTCTTGAGATCTTCCTGGAGCAGTCTTAATCTTTTGCGCAGAACCTTCAATCTTTCCCGGACATCCTTGTTGGCCGGGAAAAAGGTTATGACCCCGAAAATTATACCCAGCAAAAAACAGAAAAAGATGAACACATACATGGCCATCTGGGGCAAAGCAAGCTCGATAAACCAAAGGTCAAGCGCCAGAGGCGCCTTCAGACCAAGGGTTTCGGTGTTTTGGCTGAGGCCGAGCATTACTGCGGAAAACAACAGCAATAGAAATATCAGTCTAAAAGCATTCATTGGTGAATTCCTCTCTGGTTTCCGGTAGAAGACCGTCAATCACCGGATTTGGAGTTAAGACCGGAATAATAGTGGTTGTCCCTTCCATATATGGTGGTAAAGTAGAGCAAAAATTCCCTGACATCAATGCCAATTTCTCTACTTTTTACTCTCCACTCCCAGTTTCCTCTGGCAAGGGCCGGTGTATTCATGCGAAACCGGCCGTCCAGGCCCAGTACATCCTGCATGGGAAGGACACAGAACCTGGCTGTGGAAGACATGGCCATGCGGATGATTTCCCTGGAAATATTTTTCGCATCAAGGTCCCGGCCTGTATACTCGCGTAGTCTGGACCGGGTATCCGGGTCCAGTTCATTTTCGAACCATCCTCTGACTGTATTGTTGTCGTGAGTCCCGGGGTATACCACGCAATTGGGTATATGGTTGTGGGGTATATACGGGTTGGTAGGCATGGTATCGTCAAAGGCGAACTGCAGAATCTTCATTCCGGGCAGCCCGAACCTGTCTCTTAATTCCAGTACATCCTCGGTAATGTATCCCAGGTCCTCGGCCACAAAATGCGCCGGGGATATTTCGCTGGTCAGGGCGGACCAGAAATGATGACCTGGACCTTCCACCCATTTTCCATCAACAGCAGTTCCAGCACCAGCCGGTATGCTCCAGTAGGATGCAAATCCCCGGAAGTGATCGAATCTCAACATATCGAACATGACCAGGTTCTGCCTTATGCGCTTGATCCACCAATGATAATTTTCCCGGGCGCATTCCTCCCAGTCATAAATAGGGTTGCCCCACAACTGTCCTGTCTCACTGAAATAATCAGGCGGGGCACCTGCCACTCTTGTGGGGTTTTTTTCCTGGTCCAGTAAAAAGAGATGGGGATTGGACCATACATCGCAGCTGTCCATGCTCACGTAGATGGGCAGATCTCCGAAGATCACCACGTTTTGGTTATTGGCGTACGTTTTAAGCTTCTGCCATTGACTGAAGAAAAGGTACTGAAAAAATTTTTCACGCAGAATCTCATTTGAAAGGCTTTTTTTGTAATCATCCACTGCTTCCGGGTGGCGAAGCTTGATCTCCCTTGGCCCCCTGTACCAGGGTGCTCCCTGAAAATGCTCCTTCAGGGCGCTGAACATAGCAAAATCATCCAGCCAGAAGGCGTGATTCCGGCAAAAAAGCTCGAACCTGGAACTTTTTTCAAGGGTCTCTCTGCTGCGCTTAAAGGCCTTGTGCAGCAGATATTTTTTAAAATTCCCTGCCTGTTCGTAGTCTGTACGGTGTTCTGGAAAATCCGGCAGATTGCTTGTATCCTCCGGATCCAGAAGTCCTTTATCTTTCAGGTCTTCCGGATCAATAAACAAAGTGTTGCCGGCGAATGCGCTGTAGCTGGAATACGGTGAATTGCCGGTTCCGGGTGTAGTGGGGTTAAGAGGCAGTATCTGCCAGATCTTCTGTTTGCTGCCGGCAAGAAAATCCACGAAGCGGTAGGCCTGGGGTCCCATGTCTCCGGAACCGTACGGACCGGGCAAAGATGAGATATGCAGAAGGATGCCGTTCAGCCTCTTCATGAGGTCTGCTCCATGAAGATTATGCCCAGGGGTGGCAGTGTAAGGCTCAGGCGGTGAGAATAGCCGTGTGCCGTGATTGCCTGTGCATGATAGATTTCCGGGTTGACCTGATGAGAACCACCGAACCGGGCATCATCGCTGTTCAGTATCTCCTTCCACGGGCCCTGTCCTGGAACTCCCAGGATATAATCATGCCTGGGTACAGGTGTGAAATTGGCGGCCATCACCAGCGATGACTTGTCGTGGTCCCGGCGGATAAAGGACAGAACACTGTTGTCTGCATCGGTGCAGTCGATCCAGGAGAAACCGCCTGGATCGAAATCCTTTTCGTAAAGCTGGGGACGGCTCCGGTACAGGGCATTGATCTCCCGCAGCCAGTCCTGGACCTGCCTGTGCGGGTCGTATTGCAGCAAATGCCAGTCCAGGCTCTGGTCATGGTCCCATTCAGCCCACTGGGCCATTTCAGCCCCCATGAACAGAAGCTTTTTTCCCGGATGGGCATACATGTAGCCCAGAAGAAGGCGCAGGTTGGCCATTTTCTGCCAGTCGTCCCCGGGCATTTTTTTTACCAGTGATCCTTTCAGGTGAACCACCTCGTCATGGGACAGCGGGAGGACAAAGTTTTCAGTAAAAGCGTACCAGATGCTGAAGGTCATCTGATTGTGGCGGTATTTTCGAAATATGGGCTCTTTACTCATGTAGCTGAGGGTGTCGTTCATCCAGCCCATGTTCCATTTGTATCCGAAGCCAAGTCCTCCAACGTATGTAGGCCTGGAAACCATGGGCCATGAGGTGGATTCCTCGGCAAAGGTCTGCACATCCGGAAAAGAGCGGTAAACTTCGCTGTTGAGGTTCTTAAGAAAGCTTATGGCATCCAGGTTTTCATTGCCCCCGAATTCGTTGGGCTCCCATTACCCGTCATTGCGGGCGTAATTCAGGTAGAGCATGGAAGCTACAGCGTCCAGGCGCAGTCCGTCAATGTGGTAGTAGTCCAGCCAGAACAATGCGTTGCTGATGAGAAAACTGACCCCCTCATTGCGGCCGTAATTGAATATGTAGCTCTTCCATTCCGGGTGGAAGCCCTTTCGAGGGTCCATATGTTCATACAGGTGGGGGCCGTCGAAATAGCCCAGGCCGACTTCATCAGTGGGGAAATGGGAAGGCACCCAGTCCAGGATGACCCCTATGCCGTGCTGGTGCAGGACATCTATCAGGTACATGAAGGCCTGGGGAGTTCCGTATCGGCTGGTGGGAGCGAAAAAACCCAGAATCTGGTATCCCCATGATCCATAAAAAGGATGCTCGGCCACAGGCATAAACTCCACGTGGGTAAAGCCCATATCCAGAAGATAGCCCGGCAGTCTTTCAGCTATTTCCCGGTAGCTCAAAAGCCTTTCAGGATTATCCGGATCCCGCATCCAGGAACCCAGGTGCATCTCGTAGATGCTCAAGGGTTTGTCCTGGCGGTTTATTTCCCGGCGGTTCTGCATCCATTCTTCATCACCCCACTGGTAATCCATCTGCCAGATGATGGAAGCTGTGCTGGGGGCCGTTTCCCAGTAAAACCCGAAAGGATCGCCCTTGTCCACGCTGTATCCCTGAAACCTGGAGCGGATATGGTACTTGTACTTGTGACCGGGCATGGCCTCGGGGACGAATCCCTCCCAGATTCCGGAGCCGTCTCCCCGGGCGTTTAGCTGGTGGGTATTGTTGTCCCAGTAATTAAAATCTCCTATGACGCTGACTTTTTGTGCATTCGGGGCCCATACCCCGAAGTAGGTTCCGCGCACTCCACCGTGCATGACCACCTGTGCACCCAGGTGCTTGTACAGGCGGAAGTGCCTTCCCTGCTTGTAAAGATAGATATCCTGTTCGGTAAACATAAGACTGTGGACTTCTCCTTTGCCCCGGGGCAATAAAGTATTGAGCAAGACAGTTCGTTTGTTATTGCTTTTTGTTGAAAATTTTCCATGTGGTCAGGGACAGCCACTGCATCACAAGGTCGGTGCGCACTTTGTATGACAAGGCCTTCTCAGCCCTTTGCAGGGCCAGAATCATACTGTGGGCCTTTACAGGTTCAATGCACTGAAACAGACTGTCCTCCCCCCGCATTCCCCGGGCCAGGTCCAGGCGAATCCTGGCCAGAAACTGTCTGGCTCCGGTCAGGTCGAAACAGTCTTTTCTGGAACTTTTGTGTATAAATCCTTTTCCGGAAAGGACAAAATCATTAAAATCCGAGTAAAGCTCTTCCTGTCCGGTTTCAAGCCCTTCACCCGGTGTTCGTCCCAGGGGGAGTACAAAACTTCTGGAAACGATTGTGGGCAGAATGGCTTCCCTTTCATTGGCCAGAAAAACAAAAATATTCCGGCTTACCGGCTCTTCCACGGATTTCAGCAGCGCGTTGGCGCAGGCTGCGTTCATTTCGCCCGCTTCCTCAACGACAATCATACGCCAGCCGTGATGAGGGCTCTGGGAAAGAGCGGGCCGCATCTCCCGGACTTCTTCTACAGACAGGCTGTCCAGAGGGGTGAGCCGGAACAGATCTCTGAAGGCATCAGCCTCGATCTTGAGGCAAAGGTCGCATTCCAGACATGGACCCGGTCCGGGGTTTCTGCAGTGCAGTGCCTTTAGCAGATATCCAGCCAGGGCGCTTCTCTGTAACTGGCTTCCGCCTTCCAGAACCAGGCTGCAGGGCGGGTTGCTGGACATCCGCATCAAAAGATCGGCCACGTGGCCCTGGTCCTGGATGGTTGTGGGTAGCAAGGAGGACATATTCAGTATAAAGCTGCGGCCCCTGCAGGCAGGTTACATGATGGTCTGTTCCCGGTCCGGCCCGACTGAGATGATTTCGGCCGGCGTTTTCAGTTCTTCTTCAATATGTTCGATATACATGCGTGCATTATGCGGCAGATCCCGGCGGGTCTTGCACTGGCTTATGTCTTCGCTCCCCCCGGGCAGTTCCTGGTACACGGGAGTCACAGCAGACATGGAGTTTTCTTCCTGTGGAGGATACAGGATATCTCTGCCCTGATACTCATATGCGGTGCAGACCTTGATGCTGTCCAGGCCGCTGAGCACATCCAGCTTGGTAATGGCCAGGGTGGTGGGACCGCACAGCCTCACCGCCTCCCGCAGTATAACCAGGTCGAGCCAGCCGCATCGCCTCTTTCGGCCTGTGGTGGAGCCGTATTCCGCTCCCTGGACCTGCATGTGCTCTCCAACAGGGTTGTCCTGCTGGGTGGGAAAAGGTCCCTGTCCCACCCGGGTGGTATAAGCCTTGACCACGCCTATGGCCTCGTCCATGCTGTAATAACTTCCTGTGCCGGCAGAAGCATTGCCTGTGACGGTATTGGATGAGGTGACAAAGGGGTAGGTCCCGTGATCTATATCCAGCTGCACTCCCTGGGCGCCTTCGAACATTACTGTTTGCCCGGCTTCCCTGGCCTCCTGGATCTTGAGGGATACATCCTTTAAATAAGGCACCAGCCTGTCTGCGTAAGGAGTGATTATCCCAAGAATCTCTTCTGCCTGCAGCGGTTCTTCCTTGTACAGGCTTTCCAGCAGGGCGTTTTTTTCGGGCAGGGCTTTTTTGATTTTGGCCAGCAAAAGATCCCTGTCCTGCATATCCCCGGCTCTGATGCCCACCCGGGACATCTTGTCCTCGTAGCAGGGCCCGATTCCCCTGCCGGTGGTACCGATCCTGTCCTTTCCGGACTTGGCCTTTTCCCTGGCCCTGTCCAGCTCCTTGTGATAGGGCATTATGAGATGGGTTTTCTTGCTGATCCCAAGATTTGCAGGAGTAATCTCTATACCGCCCTTATGCAGGTCATCCATTTCCCGGCAAAGAACTTCCGGGTCCAGAACCACTCCGTTGCCGATGAGGCAGGTTTTATCCGGGGGCAGGATGCCCGAGGGTATCAGGTGCAGGATAAATTTTTTGTCCCTGGTGACCAGGGTATGCCCGGCATTGTTGCCTCCCTGGAACCTGACAATTACCTGGGCGCGCTCAGTAAGCAGGTCGACGATCTTTCCTTTTCCCTCATCCCCCCACTGGGTCCCGAAAACAATGATATTGGACATGAATTGGCCTCCGTAATCTCTGCTGGTCCTTATGTCTTGCATTGCGCGCTTCCCTGGCTCATATCAGGGATCAAGCACCTGAATTTTTGCAAACAGCCTGTTTTTTTAAAATAGCCATTATCTAAAGTCAATGCGCCCCAACAGGAACAAGTTTGCCATTTGCCCGGAAATGAAGTAAAGTAAAAGATTATGGTACAACCTTGCCACAAGGCATTTGCCGGCAGAGGAGCAGACGCATACATGACCCGCCGTTTTCAAGACTGTATATCCGCAAAGGAACTGGCCGCAATAACCATCCTGCTGCTGGTGCAGGCGGCCTTGATCTTCTGGTATGAGTACCATTATCGCATGGAGCTGCGCCATTGGCCGAAAGACACCATCAAAATCGGATACAAGCCCTCTGAAAGAGTCAATGCAGAACTAAGCCCCTACGGTCCGGGTCTGGACAGCGAACTGGTAAATCTTTTCTGCAGCCGCAACGGGCTGACCCCGGTCTGGGTGGAGGTGCAGGACTATAAGCAGGGAGGGGAAAAACTTACAAGCAATGAACTGCACCTTCTTCTGCCTGTACCGGGCATGCAGATCCCGGAAATAAAGGCCCTGAAAAAAGGACCTGTGTATCTGGAAGGCAGATTTCTTGTGCTGCACAATCAGTGGCGTTATCCCCTGGAAAACCTCGAAGATTTGTGCACAACCGACGTAGTAATACCCGACAGGCCTGTTTTTGACAGGATCTTGCGGGAGATGCGTGAGGATCTGCAGTGCGATCTGGTTCCATCCAGCAGGCCCGGCCCTGGAAAAAATTTTTTCGAGGCCCTTTCGGATCGCAGGTTTCGCTTCGGCATCAAGGATGAAAAAACATACAAGCTCTGGAAGGGTTTTTACCCGGCAGTACGCAGGAGCGAGGCGCTGGAAGAGGCTTACTCCCTGCACTGGATGTGGAGCAGGCATTATATGAACCTGGACCACAAATTCCAGAATTTCTGGAGAGATATCAAGGACTCGAAAGTGCTGGACGATATGCTGGAGAAGTATTTCGGATTTTATCCGGAAACCCAGGACCCCTATGAACTCAGGCATTTTCAGGAAACTCTGATAAACGAGCTGCCCAGGTATGCAGACACCATCAGGGAAGCTTCCAGGCGTTACAATCTGGATCCCCTGTTTCTGGTGGCGATAATATATCAGGAATCCCGCTTTGATCCCGGAGCTACAAGCCGCACCGGGGTCAGGGGTCTTATGCAGATCACCTCGCATACGGCGGAGTTTCTGGGGATAGAAGACCGCATGGACCCCCACCAGAGCATCAAAGGAGGAGCAAAGTACCTGCAGATGCTCGGGGAGCGCATGGATCGAATAGGCGTTACATCCTGGGACAAATGGTTCATGGTCCTGGCTGCATACAACCAGGGTCTGGGGCATGTTTACGATGCCAGGACCCTGGCCGGGCGCCAGGGATTCAACCCTGACTCCTGGGGCGGGCTGAAGAAAGCTTATCCCCTTTTAAGCCACGAAAAATATTACAAGACTCTGCGCCGGGGACATGCCCGGGGGTACGAGGCAGTACATTTCGTGGAAAAAGTGCGCTATTACTACAAGCTTCTGTACGGCCAGGCCCTACTCTCGGGATTTGAAGCTGAGCACCTTGGCGGATTTCTTGACCTTGTTCCTTCTGACTGGCCGAAGTGAACTCTTTTTTTCATCGGGCTGCGCCGGAGTCTCGGACTGCCGGCTCAGGCACTGGTTGAAGAGCTGGTTTTTCCATCGCACTGACTGGATCATGGACAGGATAAGTATGTCCTCCTCCCATTCCCGACTGGGGGTAAAGTTCTGGACCCGTTCATAATACTTGTCCCAGAGGCTGATGAGGGAAGCCTCATCCAGGCTGTTCAGTTCGTCAGCAAGTTTTTTGAGAACCTTTTCCATAAATGCTCGCCGTCCTTGGAAATCAATGTTTTTTGTAACTGTTCAGCAGTTTGTCTCAGCAGTAATTTTCAAACCCCGTCCTTCCGGGTTGCGGGTTTGAAAAAGTTTGCTCCTGCAACAGGCCTGTGTTAAGTAAAAAAAGTTGCTTGAGCAACCCCGAAAAAGCACATTCAGGAGGATGGAAGACATGCAGGATTTGAGAAAGATGTACAAGGACATTAAAGAAGACCCTTTTCCCAGAGAAATGAGTATAAAGCTTGGGGATCAGGAAATCAAGATGCGCAAAAGGACCTGGGTTGTACAGGACCAGGAGAAGGGGCTGCGCTACGGTGAGAACCCGGACCAGGCCGCGGCCATGTATGAGCCTGTGGAGGGCGGTCTGGAACTTGGCGGGGGGAAGTTCAAGGGCGCCGGCCAGGGTCTGGTTTCCGCCATCACTGAAGATGACATGCTCCAGGCCGGCAAACATCCCGGCAAGATCAATCTTACCGATGTGGACAACGGGATCAATATCCTGCAATATCTGCACAAGAAACCGGCAGCAGTTATTCTCAAGCACAACAATCCCTGCGGGGCGGCCTGGTCCGGTGACGGGGTCCTGGATGTCCTGCAGAAGGCCTACTACTCGGACCGCATCGCTGCCTTCGGCGGGGCTGTGGTGCTCAACAGACCCATAGACCTGGCCGGGGCCGAATTCCTGGCGGATAATTACCTGGAGGGGGTTGCGGCCCCGGATTTCGAGCCGGGGGCCCTGGACAGGCTCAAGACCCGCAAGAACCTGCGCATCATCCGGATGTCCGGGCTGGGCAGGCTGCAGGAATTTTCCGACTATCCCTTTCTGGATGTCAAGTCCCTGCAGGACGGCGGGGTGATTGTCCAGTTTTCCTTCACCAGCCGCATGCGCGAGCCGGGCGATTTCATCCCGGCCCAGGCCCAGAGTGGAGACCAGACGGTAAGCGCCAGGCATCCTGACGAACGCGAAACCGAAGATTTGCTTTTCGCCTGGGCGGTGGAAGCGGGAGTTACTTCCAATTCCGTTCTATTCGCACGCAACGGGCGCACTCTGTCCATAGGCACCGGGGAGCAGGACCGGGTGGGCTGCGTGGATCTCACCATTCACAAGGCTTATACCAAGTACATGGACATGGAGATTTTCAAACAGACCGGCCAGTCCATATACCAGGCAAAAGAAAAGGCCAGGACGGACCCCGAGGCCGCGAAACTGCTTGATTCCGTGGAGGAAAAAGCCCGCAGGGACCGGGCGGACCTCCCCGGAGCGGTTATGGTTTCCGACGGCTTCTTCCCCTTCAGGGACGGGGTGGACCTGGCCCTGGAGCAGGGCATCACCGCCATTGCCCAGCCAGGCGGGTCCATGCGGGACCACGAGGGCATCCAGGCCCTGAATGAGGCCAGGCCTCAGGCAGCCATGGTATTTACCGGCCAGCGGTCATTTAAACACTAAAGGCGAGGCCTTTGAGCGATTACAAGCCTCACAGCGCGGAACTGCGTCCCGGGCAAGTGGTGGAGTATCTGCAGAACAACCAGCCAGTTGTATCCTGGGTCCAGGAGGTCCAGGCCCCCAGGGTCAGGGCGCTGAATATAAATCAGCGTGAAGTCAAGCTGCCTGCCTCAAGGGTGTTGCCCTGGACCGGACCTGTGTACTCCGCGGATCTGTCCCGGCAGGATGTGCTGCAATTGCTGCAGGAGCATCACCAGAAGCGAAACAGCATCCAGGAGAACCTGGACGTAATGGATGTATGGTCCATGGTCCAGGGAGAAATAGTCCAGGCCTCTATTTTCTGGTTTGCAGGTCTGCTCTGGGATGAACCCGATGCCGACCGGACAGCCGCCCTGGGCAGAGCCATGCTTCAGGCCAGGACTCATTTCAAGTTTTCCCCTCCGGATTTTGAGGTCTATTCCCGGGAAACAGCCGAAAAAAAGATGGAGGAAGAGCGCCTGCACCGGGAAAGAGAACGCCTGGTAAGCATCGGTAAAGATTTTTTCAAAAAGCTGCATTCCGGCACATTTTCTCCCGGTGAGCAGCCGGAATCTTTAGATCCGGAAGTGGAGAAACAGCTCAAGGATATTCTGGAACGGCGCATAAAAAACCCCGACGATACCCAGACCCAGGACCTCTGGAGCAAGCTTTCCGCGGGCCTGCCCCAGGATCCGCACCTGCCTTTTATCCTGGCCAGGGCCTGGGGCATTTATCCGGAACACTACAATTACCTGCTGGAACAGGCTGATTATGCCTGGGAGGCCTCCTGGTCAGAGCCGCATATCCCGGAGATCCAGGCCCTGGCCCGGAAGCTGGCCCGGGAAAACAAGGAACCGTTCATTGATGGGCTCATAAGCATCGACTCCGCCTCCACCCGGGACATTGACGACGCTTTTTACATCCGGGAACATGCAGACGGCTATTCACTGACCCTGGCCCTGGCCGGCCCCGGCCTTTACTGGACTTTCGGCTCAGGGCTGGACAGGGCTGCAGCCCACAGGGTCTCCAGTCTCTATCTGCCCGAAGGCAAAAGCGATATGCTGCCCCGGGTTCTGGCCGAGGAAATGTTCAGCCTGAACCAGGGTCAGGTACGCCCGGCAATGGTTCTGGATCTGGAGCTGGATTTTCAGGGAATTGTCCGCAGGTTGAATCCGCGCCTGGAATGGGTCCGGGTACAGGCAAACAGGACCTATGCCGAAGTAGAGGATGAACTGGCCCGGGATCCGGCTTCCCGCCTGGGCTCGGCACTGAGGCTGGCCAGAACCCTGCGGGAAAAAAGGCTGGAGCAGGGTGCGGTAATCATAGAGCAGAATGAACCCCTCATCAGACTGGAGAAGACACCCCGGCAGACTCTTGTCAGCCTTGTTCCCGGAGTTACTCATCCCGGGGCGCATCTCATAGTGTCCGAGCTCATGCTGCTTTGCAATACTGTCCTGGCCGGCTGGGCCCTGAAAAGGGACATCCCCCTGTTTTACCGCACCCAGGACATAGTTCTGCCTAAAGATTACAGCGGGGTGTGGCAAAAGCCCGAGGAAATATACCGCGTGATACGCTCCATGGGGGCAACACTCACCGAAACCCGGCCCCGGCCACACAGATCCATCGGAGCCGGCGCATATGCCTCGGTCACATCCCCTCTGCGCAGATATGTGGACCTGGTTAACCAGGCCCAGATTGCAGCGGCCCTTACGGGGCAGCCGGGAATGGACAGAGCAGGGCTGGAGAAGATGCTGCCGCTGGTGAACACCCGCATGGGGCAGGTAAGCCGGGTTCAGAAATTTCGACCCAGGTACTGGAAGCTGCTTTATTTCAAACAGCAGGCCAGACATACTACATGGACAGGGATAGTTGTGGACAACAGCGGTCCGGTGGTATTATCCCTGCCGCGGGAACAGGTGCTTATCCGGGCCCCGCACGAGGTCTTGGGGGGCAAGGCCATGATAGGCCAGGCCTTCAGGCTGCGCCTGGGCAGGATTGATCCTTTAAACAACGAGATCCATGTCCTGGAAGCCTGGGAGGAGTAGGGAGTATCTGAATGGATGTTAAACTGAAGAGTAAACTGTTCAAGGCAAAAAATACAGCAATCAAATTGTAAATGCTCACAATGTGCTGATCCAGGCACATTCGGGCAAGAGGAAATAAATGTTTGGCATAGTCAAAAAATTATTCGGAAGCAAAAACGAAAGATATTTGAAAGGGTTAAGGCCCATGGTGGACCGCATCAACTCCCTGGAGGAGGAGATAGGGTCACTTAGCGACGAGCAGCTTCAGTCCAGGGTGCAGGCCTGGAAAGAGGAGGCCGCTGCCGGCGCCTCCCTGGATGATCTACTGCCCCATGTGTTTGCAGTTGTCCGGGAGGCTTCGCACAGGGGCCTGGGTATGCGCCATTTCGACGTCCAGCTCATAGGCGGGATAGTTCTGCACCAGGGCCGCATTGCAGAGATGAAAACCGGTGAAGGTAAAACCCTGGTGGCCACCCTGCCCGTGGTGCTCAATGCCCTTACCGGCAGAGGAGTGCATATAGTCACAGTAAACGACTACCTGGCCCGGCGCGATGCCGAGTGGATGGGCCGGCTCTACAATTTTCTGGGGCTGAACGTGGGCGTGGTGGTGCACGGCATGAGCGACGAAGATCGAAGGCAGGCCTATGCTGCGGACATCACCTACGGAACCAACAACGAGTTTGGTTTCGACTACCTGCGCGACCACATGAAGTTTTACGCCCATCAGCTGGTGCAGCGCGACCTGCAGTTCGCCATAGTAGACGAGGTGGACTGCATTCTAATAGACGAGGCCCGTACCCCGCTGATAATCTCCGGCCCGGCGGACGTTTCTGTTGACCTGTATGCCAGGATGGATTCCGTGGTGCCCAGGCTCAAAAAGGACGAGGATTTCAACGTGGACGAAAAGGCCAAGACCGTCACTCTCACCGAGGAAGGGGTACACAAGGTGGAGAGAATTCTGGACATTGAAAACCTGTATGACCCCGAAAACATAACCTACCAGCATCATGTCCTGCAGGCCCTCAAGGCCCACCATCTTTTCAGCCGGGACTCGGAATATATTGTCAAGGACGGCCAGGTTATAATAGTTGACGAATTCACCGGCAGGCTTATGCCGGGCCGGCGTTTCGGGGACGGTCTGCACCAGGCCCTGGAGGCCAAGGAAGGGGTCAAGGTGGAGGCTGAGAACCAGACCCTGGCTTCCATTACCTTTCAAAATTATTTCCGGCTCTATGACAAGCTGGCGGGCATGACCGGGACGGCAGACACCGAGGCGGTGGAATTCAAGGAGATCTACAACCTGGATGTGGCTGTAATTCCTACCCACAAGCCCATGGTACGCCAGGACTTTTCCGATGTTGTCTACAAGACCCAGCAGGAAAAATTCAATGCTATAGCCGACGATCTTCTGGAACTTCATTCCAGGGGACAGCCGGTGCTGGTGGGAACCACCTCCATTGAAAAGTCCGAGCACCTTTCCAGGCTTTTGAATAAAAGAAAAGTCCCCCACGAGGTCTTAAACGCCAAGCAGCACGAGCGCGAGGCCGAGATCGTGGCCCGGGCCGGTGAGATGGGACGCGTGACCCTGGCTACCAACATGGCCGGAAGGGGTACGGATATCGTGCTGGGAGAAGGTGTCCGGGAGCTGGGAGGCCTGCACATTCTGGGGACTGAGCGCCACGAAAGCCGGCGCATTGACAATCAGCTCCGGGGCAGGGCCGGGCGGCAGGGAGACCCCGGTTCATCCCGGTTCTACCTGGCCCTGGACGACAGCCTGCTCAGGCTCTTCGGTTCTGAGCGCATAACCGGCATGATGGACAAGCTGGGCATGGAGGACGGTCAGCCCATTGAAAACAACATGATCTCCCGGGCCATCGAAAATGCCCAGACCAAGGTGGAGGCGCACAACTTCAATATCCGCAAGCAGCTGCTGGACTTTGACG
This sequence comes from Desulfonatronospira sp., assembly GCA_003554505.1. Classification (GTDB taxonomy): domain Bacteria; phylum Desulfobacterota; class Desulfovibrionia; order Desulfovibrionales; family Desulfonatronovibrionaceae; genus Desulfonatronospira. Next base: position 20,963 of record PWGS01000230.1, read on the forward strand.
ATGTCATGAACCAGCAGAGGACAGTTATATACAAGCAGCGCCGGGAGCTGATGCATGCCCGGAACCTGGAGGAACATGTACTGGACATGATCCAGGATGTCCTGGAAGAAGTCTATTCCCCGGTGGGGGAAGGGTCTCCTGCAAACATGGAGGACGAAGAAGAACGCTCCATGCTCATGGGGCGCCTGGAAGAGATTTTCAATATCAAGCGCCTGCTTCCCGACGTGGAGTTTCCGGAAAAGGAAAAGACCCAGAACGCCGTCCATGCCCCCCTGGAGCAGCTCAAGGCGGATGCCGGGGATCAGTACGAGGAGGTGCTGAGGTTTTTCCTCCTGGAAAGCCTGGACCGCAACTGGAAAGAACACCTTCTGCAGATGGATCACTTAAAGCAGGGCATCGGCCTGCGCGGATACGGCCAGCGCGATCCCAAAAGGGAGTACAAGCGCGAGGGCTACGAACTCTTTGAGGAGTTGGTCTTCCGCATTAAGGAAAACGTGGTCCGGGCCCTGTGCCGGCTGAGAATCCGCAAAAAAGAAGAGGTCGAGGGCTTCAGGCACAAGGAGCAGGAAAACCTGCGCTACGGGGCCCCGCAGAAGGGCGAAGAAAATAAAGAGGCCAAAAAGGAGCCCCAGAGAAGGGCGGAGCCCAAGGTAGGCCGCAACGATCCCTGCCCCTGCGGCAGCGGTAAGAAATACAAGAAATGCTGCGGTTAGGGCGTGGGGCATGGGGAAGAATGTATGCGGGTATGCGAGTAAGGGTGTCAGGAAGAGTAGAATTTTGCATAGAATGGGTGTGAATAAGGATCAATAGACATGCAGGATTTACCCCTGGGGTTCGACCTGGCTGCGGTCCGGGCCGGATTCAAGTACAAGGACCGCCCGGACCTGGCCCTGATATACAGCCGTACTCCGGCCAGGGCGGCCGGTGTTTTCACCACCAATGCATTCCAGGCCGCCCCGGTGCTGGTGGCCAGGGAAAACCTGGACCGCAGCGATCTCATGCGCGCCGTGCTGGTCAATGCCGGCCAGGCCAATGCCTGCACCGGTGAAGAAGGGCTGGCCGACTGCCGCAGGACCCTGGACCTGCTGGCGGGACACCTGGGTGTTTCCGCAGGAGAAATACTTCCAGCCTCCACCGGGGTCATCGGTGCCAGGATGCCCATGCCCGCCTGGGAAAAAAGCCTGCCCGGGCTGGTGGAAAACCTGGGAGAATGCACCGGGGAACAGGCGGCCATGGCCATTATGACCACGGATACCTTTCCCAAGAACGCCTCCAGGAAGATAGAGCTGGATCAGGGCCGGGTGCGCTTCTGGGGCATGACCAAGGGCGCGGGCATGATCTGCCCGGACATGGCCACCATGCTGGCCTTTGTCCTGACGGATCTGCAGGTGGACGGGCCCCGGTGGCAGGAGATCCTTGCCGGAGCCATGGATCAAAGCTTCAATGCCATTACCGTTGATGGAGATACCAGTACCAATGACTGTGTCCTGGCCCTGGCCAACGGTGAATCCGGAGCGAGCTGCAACTCCCCGGAAAACAGGGACAAGGCTGCAAAGGTACTGGAAGATATATGCCGGGACCTGGCCTACCAGATCGTCAAGGACGCCGAGGGCGGCACCAAGGTCATGCATATCCGGGTCACCGGGGCGGCAGACAGCCTGGACGCACGCAAGGCGGCCAGGGCGGTGGGCAATTCCAGCCTGGTCAAGACGGCCATGTTCGGGCGCGATCCCAACTGGGGCCGCATTGTGGCCGCACTGGGCAGGAGCGGGGCCCGCTTTGACCCGGGCAAAGTAAGGCTGAGTCTTGCAGGCCTGGAGATCTTTTCCATGGGCAGACCTGTGGATATGGATATAGACGAGGTTTTCGCCCCTCTGCTTGCCTCCAGGGATATCCGGGTGGATATTGACCTGGGAAGGGGGCAGGGCGAATATTTTCTCATGGCCTCGGATCTAACCGACGAATATATCCGCATCAACTCGGACTACCGCAGCTGATCAGCTAAGGCGCAGCAGCGCAACTCTTAACCCTTGAACTTATCCAGGCCTGGTGTGGCACAGCCAGGGCTGAAGCATTCTATATTACAGGAAGCGCAACATATGTCCGCAAAACTGAACCTGCCCCGTGTAGCTGATTTCCTGCACGAGGTGGGCATGCTCAAGAGAACTCCGCGCACAGGCTACCAGTTTCTGGGTACGGGCTCGGAAAACGTGGCCGAGCACAGTTTCCGCACCGCTGTAATCGGATACATCCTGGCCAAAATGGCCGGGGCGGACCGGGAAAAGACAGTATATCTGTGCCTTTTTCACGATATTCACGAATCCAGGGTAGGGGACATGAATTATGTCAACCGGCTTTACAACAGGACCAATGACCGCTCGGCCCTGGAGGACGCCCTGCGGGGCACCGGCCTGGAAGACGAGGTGCTCCCTCTTCACGAAGAACTGGACCAGAACAGTACCCTGGAGGCCGGCCTGGCCGAGGATGCGGATCAGCTGGACCTTATCCTGAATCTCAAGGAGCAGGAGGATCTGGGCAACAGGTACGCAACCAGGTGGCTGGAATCCGCCTGGGAGCGTGTAAAGACGGAACACGGCCGCAAACTGGCCGGGGCGATTTTTGAAAGCGATCATACCGCCTGGTGGTTTGAAAGCCAGGACAAGCGCTGGTGGATCGAGCGCAAGCACAAGAAGTAGAATATGTCACAAAGCAAGAGCGGCATAAAGATAATTGCGGTCAACCGCAAGGTGCGCCATTATTTTGAAATAATGGAAACCATGGAGGCGGGCATGGCCCTTACAGGTTCCGAGGTCAAGTCTTTGCGGGCGGGCAAGGTAAGTTTCAAGGAGGGCTACGTGCGTTTTGACCGGGGTGAGGCCTATCTGGTGGACGTGCATATAGCCCCTTATGAAAATGCCGGCTATGCCCAGCATGATCCGGTGCGCCCGCGCAGGCTTCTTATGCACAAAAGCGAGATCAAGCGGCTCATGGGCAAGGTGGAGCAAAAGGGGCTGACCGTCATTCCCACCCGGATGTATTTCAAGCAGGGCAAGGCCAAGGTGGAAATTGCCCTGGCCCGGGGCATGAGGCTGCATGACCGCCGCGAAACTTTAAAGCGCAGGGCCGTGGAACGAGATACCGCCAGGGAAATGGCCAAGTATAAGTAGGTATGGGGGATGGGGCATGGAGCATGGGGCATAGGGCATGGGGCGCAGGGAACAGGGAATTTTCCCCGGGTTGGCGGCGCAGGGCGTGGGGGAGAAAATGTCTCTGAAAAAATCCCAGGTCAGATCCCTGGGCAAGATCCTGCCGGAAGACGGACTTCTTTTTAATCCTGCAGAAAAACTCATATACGGAACCGATGCCGGGCGGCGCTTTGCCATGCCCTGGGCTGTGGTATTGCCGGAAACGGTAGACCAGGTCAGGCAGATCATGCCCTGGGCCGGGCAGGAAAGAGTTCCGGTCATCCCCAGGGCCAGGGGAACCAATGTTGTTTCCGCCTGCGTACCCCAGGCGGGCGGTATTGTCCTGTCCTGTCTGAAGCTGGGCCGCATACTGTCTCTCAGCAGCCGGGACTTTACGGCCCATGTACAGCCCGCAGTGATTACGCATGAATTGCAGCAGGCGGCCGCGGCAAAAGGTCTTTTTTACCCCCCGGACCCGGCAAGCGTGCGCGTCTGCAGCATCGGGGGCAATATAGCCACCAACGCCGGGGGCATGCGGGCCGTAAAATACGGCGTCACCCGGGACTATGTCCTGGGCCTGGAGGTGGTGCTTCCCGGGGGCGAGCTCATCAGGACCGGGGGGACGGTGCACAAGAACGTAGTGGGCCTGGACCTGACTTCTTTAATGGTGGGTTCGGAAGGCTGTCTGGGGGTGGTTGTGGGGGCCTGGCTCAAGCTTCTGCCCCGCCCCGCGCATGCTGCTACCATGCTGGCCTGCTTTGAAAACGAGGAGCAGGCCCTGGAGAGTGTGGACCAGATTTTCGGGGCCGGTCTTCTGCCCTGCGCCCTGGAGTTCTTGCCCCGGGAGGTGCTGCACTGCCTGTCGGCATATTCCGGCATGCCCTGGCCGGATAAGGCCGGGGCAGCCCTCATGGTGCAGTGCGACGGGTTGAAAGGCAGCGTGCGACAGGAGATGACAGAGGCACGCAAAAGGCTCAAAGAGGCTGTTTATGTTGATGAGGCCGAAAACAGCGACCAGGAGCGCATCTGGGAATTGCGGCGGCTCATCAATCCGGCCTCTTTCAGGCTGGGCTCAGGCAAGGCCAGCGATGACGTGAGCATCCCCCGGGGAAGTCTTCTCAAGGCCATGCAGGGCATTCGCCGCATCGCCGGCAGATACTCCCTGCAGGTGCTGGCCTTCGGCCACGCGGGCGACGGGAATCTGCATGTAAATTTCATGTACGACCACACCCGGCAGAATATCCAGAAAGAGGTTCAAAGGGCCAGGGCAGAGCTTCTGGATCTGGTGCTGGGGCTGGAAGGGAGCATGTCCGGAGAGCACGGGGTGGGACTTGCCAAAAGGGGCTTTTTAAACAGACAGCCCGGTCCAGCGGCACTGGAAATCATGCACGGGATAAAAAAGGTCCTGGACCCCGACGGAATTCTCAATCCGGGCAAGGCGATTTAGTTTTCCCCGGCCGGGTCTTTGTTCTCCAGCAGGTAGATGTCCAGAGTTTCCCGTCTGCCCTCCAGGATGGCTTCTTTCCGAGGGCGCAGCTGACCGGGCAGAGGAGCTATTTTTGCAGCAGCATGGGCGCTGATGACGAGCCTGGTGTCCAGTTCTCTGGTTTTGGCTTCCAGCCTGGCGGCAACATTCACCGCATCCCCCACCACGGTGTACTCCATGCGCTGGGGGGAGCCGATGTTGCCCGCCAGTACATGCCCGGTGTGAATGCCGATGCTGTTTTCCAGGGTCAGGTCAGAAGTCAGGGCCAGAGCGGAATTCAGGCCGTCGCAGGTGGAGAGCATGTCCATCCCGGCCTGCAGCGCGCTGGCTTCGGCCAGCTCATCAGAAATGGGGTGGCCGAACACGGCCATGATCTTGTCTCCCACAAACTTGTCCACCAGGCCTCCGTGTTTTTCCACTGCCTGAACCATGGCTGAGAAGTAGTCGTTGAGCAGCCCCACCAGGATCTTGGGGGGAAGTCTTTCGCTGATGCGGGTGAAACCGCGCAGATCGCAGAAAAGAATGCATGCCGTGGCGGTTTCCCCGCCCAGCTTGGGATCATCGGTCAGCAGCCTGCTGACCACCTCCCTGGGCATGATCTTGCCCAGGCTGGACTGCAGGATCTGCTTTTCCCTGAGTTCACCGACCATGCGGTTGAAGTGCCGGGAAAGCTCTCCCAGTTCGTCCCGGCCCCCCTCCGGCACCCCGGCTTCCAGGTCTCCGGCGCTTACCCGGTTAAGTCCCTGGTGCAGAGACTTGATGGGCCCGGTGATGTGCCGGGACAGGATCAGGGTCACTGCCAGAGCCAGAAGTCCGGCCACGCCGAGGGAGAGTATGCCGGCGTTTCTGATGGCGGCCAGCCTGCCCTCCATGTGATCAGCGCACATGTCTATGCCCAGCAGCCCCACGTTGCGTCCCCGAAAGTCCTTGATGGGAGCGTACCCGGATATGGTCCACCCCCATTGATCCTGGTAAATCCGGTCATCCACGCTGGGGCGGACAAAGCCCTTGAGCATGGATGAGGGGGGCCCGGGGTAAACCGCGCCCACAGGTTCGGGCATTTCATCCGGGGATATCTGACCGTCACCGGTGTCATCGCTGGGGGGCGAGTCCACCACGAACCGGACCTCATCGTCCTGGATGCGCATGGTATAGGCAAACAGGAAGTCGTCGTTGGTCAGGGCAATATGGTGCAGGATCTGCTGGATCCTGGCGTAGGCGCTGGAGTCCATGTCTTCAGGAGAGCTGAGGGCTTCCAGGTCGTCTCCGGAAATGAGCCCGGAGAAGGATTTGGCCGCGGTAAGCAACTGGCTCTGGATGGATTCCAGCAGGGTTTGTCTGGCCTGGTAATAGAAATAGGACCCGGTGGCCCCGGAAATGGTGAAGGCGGCCACAAACAGAAGCAGAAAGATTTTCAGTCCCAGGCGCATTTAAAGCCTCCCTGTGCAGGGGCATCGCTCCCTTGCAGAATGCCCTGGCCGGCCGCATTACCGGCCGGATCCTGCAGTGGTCAAACAAGGGATGCTGCTTCCTGCCGTTAGGGTTTGGGGAAAAGTCTCCTGGCGGGCAACAGGGTTACATGGGCTTTAGCCTAACTTAAGCAGGCGGGCAGGGCAAGAAAGTTTTTAAGCCTGGAAAATGATTCTTGACAAGCTGAAGAAGGAGATATAAAAAATATAATTTGCAAGGGGCTGTAGCTCAGTTGGGAGAGCGCCTGAATGGCATTCAGGAGGCCAGGAGTTCAATTCTCCTCAGCTCCACCATAGATTTCAAGGGGTTACCTTTCGGGGTAACCCCATTTTTTTGTGCCCTTTTCTCCGGGGATAATCTTTTGTTTTTGTGTAATTATTCACCATCTGATAAAATTGGTCAATCTATGCGCACCGCTGATATCCAGGGTCCGGGGGCTTTGCAAACTGGGCGTAAACTGTCTGAACGACGTAGGAAGCGTTAATCAAAACCGTAAA